>JALYZZ010000513.1 GCA_030948675.1 Bacteroidota bacterium
TTTAAATGATGCTCCCCGCCTTATTACCGAAGCAAAAGAGACAAGCGGAGTAACAGGAAGTTTTATCTTCTCCGGAAATGGTATTACTACAGGCGGCAGTTTTAATCCTTCAACGGCAGGCGCCGGAACTACTTCTATAAAATATATTTTTACTTCGAACGCAGGTTGCAAAGACTCTGCATCTCAAATCATTGAGGTAGCCGCTAATCCCGTTGTCAAAATAAGTTCGCCGGTCTTTGTGTTAGAAGGAGGTTCGGCTGAATTAAACCCTGTAATTACCGGAAACGCTGCAACGTTTCTATGGACTCCCGCAACTTATTTAAACAACCCTAACATTAGAAACCCGGTTAGTTATCCTTTGGACAGTATTACCTATCGCGTTACGGTCGCAAGCCAAAGCGGTTGCAAAGGAAACGCGAGTGTGCGCGTTTTAATACTTAAATCATTAGGTATTCCAAACGCTTTTTCACCAAATGGCGATGGCGTAAATGATACCTGGAATATTGCCTCTTTAGCCAGTTACCCTACATGTGTGGTCGAAGTGTTTAACAGGTACGGGGCTACGGTATTTCGTAGCCACGGTTATTCAAAACCCTGGGATGGAACTTTCAATGGAAGTATTTTGCCTGCGGGCGTCTACTACTACCTGATAAACGTAGGGAACGGCAAGCAGCCCTATACCGGTAACGTAACGATTTTAAAGTAAGTACAAATGACAACAGGTACAGGAAGAGATGAAGAAGGATGGTAAGTTGTAAGATGAAACGACTTTATTCCTTTTTAGTTGCTACTCATTAATCGTTGGTAAAAACTGACATAAAGCGTGGCGATGGGAATGACTCACGTCTGAGTGAATTTTGAAGATGCTTTTTGATCAATTGGATCCGCAAGAATGCTATAATTTTAAAAAATGAAAAGGAAAGTTTACGTTACTGTTGTTACCTGTTGTGTGTGTGTTAGTGCCTTTGCCCAGCAACTTCCTCATTATACCCAATATGTACTAAATAGTTTTATTTTAAACCCTGCAGTAGCAGGGATTGAAAATTATACAGACGTAAAGATTAGTCATCGCCATCAATGGGTAGGCATAGACGGAGCTCCGGTAACTACCTATCTAACCATACACGGACCTTTGAAAAAAAGTGATTACGAGCGGGAAACAGCTACTGGTTTTCATGCAGAGGGCGAGAACCCAAGAGGACATGCATATTGGAAAGATTATGAAAAAGCCGATCCTCATGCAGGCATCGGTTTAACCATACTTAATGACCGCACCGGACCTCTCAATCGTTTCTCAGCGTATGCAACTTATGCTTATCACATTGGTATTTCTGCCAGAACCAGTCTGTCGGCCGGTATTTCCGCCGGAATAAAGAATACGTCGTTGAATGCAGGTAAATTATCGTTTGATGTACCCGTAGATCCTGCGGTAGCTGGAAGTGGTTATCTAAACCGTATAAGTCCCGATATGAATGCAGGTCTTTGGTTATATTCTGCCAGTTATTTTGTTGGCCTTTCCGCACAAAACATTATTCCTTCCAAACTAAAATTTTCTGAGGACACAGTGAAACTTGCGGGAGGCAGACAAATTCCGCATATGTTTTTAACCGCTGGTTACAGGTTTTTTATCGACGATGATATTTCATTTCTTCCAAGCGCTTTATTAAAATATGTTGCCTCAACACCTGTTAGTTTCGATATAAATGCAAAACTGCAGTACCGTGATTTCTTGTGGGTCGGTGGCAGTATGCGGTACAAGGATAGCTGGGCAGCAATGGCCGGATTGAACATTAGCAACACCATAAATGTTGGTTACTCTTACGACATTACCACCTCTCAATTAAATACCGTTAGCAGAGGTTCTCATGAAATTATTATTGGTTTTCTGCTTGGCAACCGGTACGGCGATTGGTGCCCAAGGAACTTATGGTAAAAAGCTAATAAAAAAGCTCCACCGCGATAAGTCAGGGAGCAATTTTACTGATGCCAAAATTGTTATTACTGCGGCATATTTCTTATCGCAGTTCTCATGTCCTCCAGTTCCTGCAACTTCTTTTGTTTGTCTTGTAACTCACTACTTAATTTTGCGATTTTCTTATCCTGATCTTTCACTTTGTCATCTGCATTTTTTGCATCTTTAGCATCGTTTAGTGCTTGATTTGCTTTTTTCTTGGCTTTTTTCGCATCGCCTAGATCACCGTTAGTAGCCTTTGAAGCCTGATTGCTACTTTCCATAACAGAGTTTTGCGCATCAGAAACGGCATTAGCAGCTTTTGCGTGATATCCCGGAAGATTATTTTGAGCAATAGTCAACTTTGAATTAAGGTCAGCAATATCATTACTTAACTTAAGATATTCTACGTTAAGTTTCATAGTATCTGCAGCAGTTTTGTATTTCTGCGAATAAGCAGACAAGCTTAGTAAAACAAGAAGCGTAACGGGTAAAAAAACAATAATTTTTTTCATTTGATTTTTATTAATGGTATTTAAATGTGGAGAAACCGTTTTTAGATAAACTTGAAGAGAAGGAATACCTGAAGATCAAATTTATGCTCCTTATAATACCAATTATCAAGCCGCAAACTCTTCTAAGATTAACAACATAGAAATATAAACTGGTACTTTATTTAACAGCCAAAGTTAAGTGGACCAAACGCAGAATTTTAATTAGTGGAAAGCAGTACTAGAAAAATTTTTATACAACTATAGATCATTGATGCAAAAACATTTATCCTATATTTATCTTTCTATTTATAGACATTATGAAATATAACCGAAGGATTTTTAGCTTTCTAATTGTATCACTGTTTTTTATTGCCGGATGTCGTAAAGATACCATGGTTGCTGATCCTATATCCGGGTCAGATCTTTTTGTATCTGCTACCTCTTCCGGATCTTTCACCAAAACTCAGATTCAGGCTTTTGCCCAATCTGCCGGTTTATCTGCTTACAATGCTTATATAAAATACGACGTTGAATACTTTAAATTTATCTACAAAACCACTTATAAAGGCAGTCAGATACAGGCATCAGGCCTTGTAGGTATTCCGAAAAACGTTCCGTCTGCTCCATCGCTGTTGAGTGCCCAGCATGGAACCATGTTTAAATTCACTGATGCTCCCTCTAACTTTCCCGCTACTTTCACAGGTTTTGAACTATTTGCTTCCGGAGGTTTCGTTACAATCATTCCTGATCTCATAGGTTTCGGTTCGTCGCAAAATATTCCTCACCCATATTACGATCAGAAATATTCAGGAACGGCGGTTGTAGATATGATCAAAGCAGTAAAGTATTACCTCAGCAAGCAAAATATTGCCGTTAGTAACCGCTTATTCCTGTTTGGCTATTCTGAAGGAGGCTACGTTACTATGGCTACACAAAAGGAAATTGAAACAAATGTGGCAAACAACTTAACCGTTACAGCGGCAGCGGAAGGCGCCGGTGGCTATGACCTTACTGGTATGCTGTCGGGTATTGCCACTACCGCCAGCTATGGCACACCCTCATATCTTGCTTTGCTAATTAAAAGTTATGACAGTACTTATAATTGGAACCGACCCTATTCCGATTTTTTCCAGGCACCTTACGCGAGCAGAATTCCAACGTTGCTCAACGGCACTAAAACGGGCAGCGAGATAGATGCTCAATTAACAAATTCGCCAACTGCATTATTTACAACTACTTTTTACAATAACCTGCTGAGTCCTACCGGGGAAACGGTGCTTAAACAGCAGCTCACGGCCAATAGTTTTCTTACCTGGGTTCCAAAAAGCCCAACCCGTCTTTTTCACGGTACGGCGGATGAAGCTGTATTTTATCAAACATCAGTAAACACTTTTAATAGATTTAAAGCAGCAGGAGCTACAAACGTTGAATTTTTTACTGTGCAAAACGGAACGCACGAATCTTCGATTCAGCCAATGATTGAAAATGTGCTGCCCTGGATACAGTCATTAGATAAATAATTTCGATGGTAATTTTCTTAGAAGGCTTTGCTGCTTAAACTGCGAAATCGGTTCTAGCAATCGTTTTTACGGCAGTTAAAGTTTAAAGCATGGCAAGTAGCGGAAATACAACCATGCTATTTAAAATTCCGGGACTCAGGAAATAGCATTTCCGCGTTTTTTTCCCTTACCTGGCTTCTTTTGTTTAATCCTGGTGGAATGGATGTTTCATCAGGTCGTGCAAGGGTTAATACTTGAGGAGTTTCGTTGTTTGATGGGGTAAGTTTACGAAGCAGTTTTGAGAAATCATGGCAGCGATGTACTATAACATGTATCACTTCGCCCTGAACTTGTAAATGCCCTTCGACCATTATCAGCCTCGATTGCAAAACCTCTTTTCTAAATTCATCAAACAGGTTTTGAAAAATTACCAGGTTAGCTACACCTGTTTCGTCTTCTATTGTCATAAAACAAATACCCCCTGCTGTACCCGGCCTTTGACGTACCAATACAAGTCCGGCAACTTTTACAGCCTGTCCACTGTTTGCAGCAGCAAGTTGACTGGTTGATAAAATACGAAGCTGTTGCAGTTTATCACGCACAAAAGATACAGGATGTGCTTTTAACGAAAGTGCCATGCTTGCATAATCATGCACTACATGCTCGGCGGTACTCATGGCGGGAAGACAAATATTTTCACTGTTTTCATCAGCAAAAGGTTGTTTGGCAAACATAGCTACAGGTTTATCTTTTGCAGAGACTTCCCATAAAGCCTGCCGCCGGTCAAGATGTATAGACCTGAATGCGTCAGCATCTGCTAGTCTTTCTAATGCAGCATCTGACAATCCGGTATTGCGCAAATCCAATATACTGGCGTAAAGTTTTTCTCTCGACGATACAAGCAATTGTATGTCTTCTTCGCGAATGCCTTTTACTTGCCTAAATCCAAGACGAAGCGCACAATAATTGTCGCCTTTCTCAAGCTTATTATCCCAATTGGAATAATTAATATCTACAGGTCGTACCTCCACACCATGTTTTTTGGCATCTATCACAATTTGGGCAGGTTGATAAAATCCCATAGGCATGCTATTAAGCAAGGCGCATGCAAACACATCAGGGTAGTAGCATTTGAGCCATGACGATACATACACCAGCAGGGCAAAGCTGGCAGCATGGCTTTCAGGAAAACCGTAACTGCCAAAACCTTCCAGTTGCTTAAAAACCCGTTGTGCATATTCCACAGTATATCCTCTCTGAGTCATCCCCGTAATTAGTTTTTCCTGGAACTTTGTTACCAACCCCTTCACTTTAAATGTGGCCATACTGCGTCTCAGTTCGTCTGCTTCAGCAGGGGTAAAACCTGCAGCAACAATAGCAATTTTCATAGCCTGCTCCTGAAACAAGGGTACGCCGAGAGTGCGTTTTAATATTTTTTCCAATTGAGGTGAAGGATATTCTACCTTTTCTTCACCATTGCGGCGACGTAAATAAGGATGAACCATATCTCCTTGTATTGGCCCCGGACGTACAATGGCCACTTCAATTACAAGGTCATAAAACTCTTTAGGACGCAATCTTGGTAACATACTTTGTTGTGCCCGGCTTTCGATCTGAAATACCCCAATAGTATCTGCACGAGTAATCATTTCATACACTTTTGGGTCGTCCTGCGGAATATTTGCGAGGGTAAGATCAAGCCCATAATTTTCTTTGGCAAGTTCAAATGCTTTACGAATGCAGGTAAGCATGCCTAGCGCCAGTACATCTACTTTCATAAACCCTAAAGCATCAATATCATCTTTGTTCCATTCAATACAAGTTCTATCTTCCATCCGTGCA
>JALYZZ010000535.1 GCA_030948675.1 Bacteroidota bacterium
GGTAAAATCATATACTTATGTTGTAACAGCCAGTTTTACAAACGCTGCTTTAGTTGTAATCGTGCCTCGTGGCAACACTAATTTTATTTGCTTTGTGTGCTTTAGTCAGAGACAAGACCTGAAAAAACATAAACTTCGGAATGCTTATAAGAGCGCTATAAATCCTGCTATCAATTTTTGTATTTACCAGGGCAATTAAAAATCCTGCTACAAAAAGCACCATGCCAATTGTCCAGATAATTGCTGCAACAGGTGAAAAAAACACATTTAAGAAAAGGCAAAAAACTGCCGATAAAAGAAAAATAAACAATGGTGGCCGCAACAGTATAAAGCCAAATAAAAGTTGATTTACACTGCCGGTTTTAACTCCTTCGGCAATCAATTTAAAGCCGTACGAAAAGTATTTAAACCAGGTATTTATCCATCGGGCACGCTGCTTAACCAATTGGTCTGGCTTCGCTGTTTTTTCGTCATAAACAATAGCATTCTGTGCAAACGCTATGCGTTGACCTCGTTTCACAATTTCAAATTGCAATACTTTGTCGAACCCGGCGCCTATAACATCTAAATGTTGCAAACACTGTTTATACAGCTCCGTGTTAAACGCCATGCCTGAGCCTGCAAGGGTGGCTGAAGACCCTAATCCAAACAACACTTTTCCATCGTAAAAATGATAATAAAGATCTCGGGCTGCATCCAAACAAGCATAAGGAGTATTGAGGTTTTTTGCTTCTCTGACTCCCTGAACGGCTAAATATCCCTTATCAAAAAACTTATTCAATTCTTGCAGGTACTCACGGTCAACAAGGTTGTCGCTATCTATAATGGTCAACCGTTCATGCTTTCTTACGAATCTGTTTATGGCGTAGAAGTGAGACCGTGTATTACTGCTGAGGGTATTCTCAGGGGTTAAAAGATATATTTTAGGATCGTTAAAAACCAAATTAGAAACATCGCATTTGTCAGCTACTATATAAACTAAATAATTACTGTAGTTTATATTTAAGATAGAGTTAACCACTTGTTCCAGCAAATCGGTTTGCTCGTAGGCGGTTACAATAAAAGCATAGTCTGCTTCTCCGGGGTTCTTTATAAAGGCTTTTTGTTTTTTTATAAGCAAGTATGTTATGTAAAGCAACATGGGTATTGCAAGATGATACCCGATTGCTATTTGCAGTATTACCCAAACTACCTCCATCTCTTTCAAGCTTTAAATGTTTTGCCTTTCCTGCCGGTTAATCTTACACTTCTACTGCTAACAGCCTTATTAAGTACCCACCCGGTCATTTTGCCGTTTAAACTGGTTAAATATTCTATTCCATTGCCATGCTTAATTGCTTTTGATGCCTCAAATACCGGCACTACTTTGTCAGCAAACATGATCCACTCTTTGGCTTTATTCATTTTGTATAAAGCAGGCGTTTCAATGAGAATGATATCGAATATATTCTTCAGCGCGTCTATTTTAGATGCAATATTTTGCTTGTTTGTCAACTCGAGCAGAGAAAGATCACCTCCTTTATTTCCTATTATTGTCAAATTGCTGCCGCTATTAAATTCGTTGACTCCAACCCGCTCATGGAGCAGGTAATCTTCTATGTATACGGATGGTTTTACTATCTCAGTTATTTCAGGTTGACTAAAATTGCCATCAATAAGCAATACTTTTTTGTTAATCATTGTATATGCATACGCAAGATTTAAGGCGAAAAATGTTTTGCCTTCATCTGCCTGTAAACTGGTAATGGCTATTATTTTTTTATTATCCACATTGTTGTCTAACTCAAACCGAAGGCTGCTTAGCAGGGTTTTAAAATATTGCACATCGCTTGTTCCATTTGCATTTTTCCAAAGATCATTTAGATTAATCTTACTTGATGTAAGGCGGTTTAACGATCCTAATACAGGCTGCCCGGTTTGATTTGCCAACTCATAGCTATCGTTTATTGAATTATCAAAAAAGTATGCAATGAACAATACAACGAGGCAAAAAATGAAACTTACAATACCTGCCAGAATAACCAGCAGCATTTTTTTGGATGATTTTGGTGTGCCCGGCATTGCAGCTTCAACCTGTTTTAGCTTTACTGAAAAACTGGCGTCGACACGTGCCTGTTCATATTTTTTTGCTAGATCAGTATATTCTGCAGTCGCCAGGTCTATCTCATCTTGTGTACGCTTTATTGTTGCCTGGTACGGAACAAGTGCATGCAAGCGGCTGTTCAACCTGTTTAGTTCGCTGCCAAGTGAAGACGTACTATTTTTAGCGAGTTCAAGAGAAACCTCAAGGTTAAGCTTTTGGGCTACCAGCTCTTGCTTTGATGAAGCAGGGTTATAAGTGTAATTGTCATTTACTTTATTAAGCTGGTAAGAGAGTAACGATTGCAACGAGTCGGCTTTCGCTTTATATTTAGGATCAAAACTACTTTTAATATATTCGTTATTGACCGCGGTCAGGCGATTTTTGGTAATAAGTATATCTTGGTTTAATCCTGCAGAACTGCTTTCAAAAAACTTTCTGTCATTCGGATTAAAACGGTTGTCTATGTTTTTTAATGCCCCGCGGTACGAGCTTATATTTTTTTCTGCATCCTGCTTTTTAGTTTCAAAATCGGCTATTTGTGCTATCAAGGTGCTAGCCTGCCCATTTACATCAAGTATGCCATTTCTTACTTTATAATCTCGCAGGTATGCCGTCTTTTCCTGTAGTATAGCCTGCTTGTGCTGCAAAAGACTATCGAGAAACTCGACTGACTTGCGGTTGTTATCACTTACTGTTGCAGTATAGTAAGCAATCGTTTCTTTGCATAGCGTATTTAGAACAAATGCCGAAAGCCCGGGATCATCGGACTGGTAATTTAAATCGATAAAATCACTGTTATTAACCCTAAAATTGAGTAGGTCTGCAAGAAGAGACTCATTATCGTACCTGGCAGTCAATAGCAATCTGTACAGTTTATTTTCTGCCGGATTGCTTAACGACAGTTCTTCGCGACTATTATAT
>JALYZZ010000461.1 GCA_030948675.1 Bacteroidota bacterium
GTCTGATTCTCTTAATGTCGTAAAAACGAAATGGGAAAACAGCAAAATTGCAAGAGGGATACGACTGAAACATTTTTGGTTTAATCACGATTTATTTAACTCAAATGAAAACATAAACATACTTGAAGTGAAAATGAACCGAAGGAACGCGGTTGATGTGGAGGCTGACCCAAAAATTTTAAAAACGACCAGCCAATTTGGATTAGAACATGATGCTGTTGCAGCTTTAAACGGAACTTTTTTTGACATGAAGAACGGCGGATCAGAGGACTATATACGCATGGATGGAAAGTCGTTAAATGAAACACATACTGCCAAAAACAATAAAAGAGCATTGCATCAAAAATCAGCGGTTGTTATTTATAAAGGGCGCGTAAGTATTAAAGAATGGGATGGCAGTGAAAGATGGGAAGACGAACTGCCGGGAGAAGACATTATGGTTACGGGTCCTTTGTTGCTGAAAGATCATCGGCCAGTTTCAATTGACTCGGTAGCCTTTAACACTGCACGACATCCCCGCAGTGCTATAGCCATAAAAGGACGAAAACTGTTACTAATTACTGTAGACGGACGAAATGAAAGAGCTGAAGGTATGAGCCTTTTTGAACTGGCAAAAGTGTTAAAATGGCTGGGCGCCGACGATGCTATTAACCTTGATGGCGGCGGCTCAACTACTTTATGGGTTAAAGGTTTCCCCGATGGAGGGGTTATCAATCACCCTTCAGACAACAAGGCGATGTTGAAATCTGCCGAGTATAAGGCCGGAACCGATCTTGATAATATGGCTGCTGACAACAAAAAATGGAACCATTCAGGGGAAAGGCCAGTGGCAAATGTGATACTAATCAACAAAAAAAAATAATCCACTTTAAGAAGATTAATTGAAGAAAATGCAGCAGTACTGCTGGAAAGTCCGCGATGCGAGATGCTTGCTTTTCAAAACCTCATGCAGTAGTAGTTAAATAAATGGGAGGGGTATATTAGCGAAAAGACTGGGAGTATCTAATATGCTTATGCCGCATAAATGATTATTAGAGGCCATAAATATGAAGGAACTTCATTGAGAATGAAAACAAAAACATTAGAACACCTCTACTTTGAGAGCTGCTGTTGCTTGCAGCAATGCCGATGAACGGACTGCGTCGCCACGATGCCTGACTGTAAAACAACTGCTTGACACCTTTACAATACTCCTCCCTTATCTAGCAAAGATGAAAAATATTCTCAGTTTGTAGCGAAAATATCAACAGGCGTTTAAAGATTTTGAGTGAAAGTTATTTCATCAATAAACAAATTGATCGGAATGGTTTTATACCCTGCTCTAAATAAAATTGTTTATTATGGACTTTATTAAAACCAACAACACGTCGTCGGGAGAAGAAGTACAATTGTCTTTTAAAGATTATGGAAAGGGCAGACCGGTTGTGCTAATACATGGCTGGCCGTTGAGCAAAGAAATGTGGGAATACCAGATTGATGCGTTGGTAAGTGCGGGCTTTCGCGTAATTAAATACGACAGACGAGGATTTGGCAAGTCATCCAAACCGTGGAATGATTACGATTATAACACCTTGACAGCAGACCTGCATTCTATTATCGAAACTCTGGACCTTAGAGATGCAATACTGGTAGGCTTTTCTATGGGAGGCGGTGAAGCCGTTCGGTACATCAGTAAGTACGGCAGTGAGCGTGTATCAAAATTAGTATTAATAAGCGCAGTAACGCCGTACCTAAAACAGGCTGGCGACAACCAGGATGGTGTGCCAGGGCAAGTGTTTGATGATATGATGATTGAAATGAAAAAAGACCGGATCGCATTCCTGGACGAATTCGGAAAAAAGTTTTTTGGCGTCAATTTAATCAACCATCCGGTTAGTGCACCGCTACTTGATTACTATCGTGCTCTTGCTTCCGTTGCTGCACCTCGCGCAACACAACAATGTGCCGTTGCATTTGCTTCCACCGACTTTAGAGATGATGTAAAATCAATCCAAATTCCTACTCTTATTATCCATGGAGATGATGACCAAACTGTGCCAATAGAAGCAAGCAGCAAACGAACTGCTAAAATGATTTCAGGTGTTACATACAAAGTGTATGAAGGTGCCCCTCATGGCCTTTTTTATACCCACCGGGATCAGCTTAACGAAGATCTTATCAACTTCTGCAAATAACATAGTAACCTATTCGATAGACGCAATAGCGGCATGCCTTGCCGCTATTTTTGCTTTTAAAAAATCACCGTTAGATAACTTTAATTATATAGATCTTTTTTGATGAAAGTTGCAAAAAGGTAGGCAAGATTTTAAGTTAAATAAATGTACCCTTTGCTGTTGTTTATCTAATTTTTTAGTTTGTTTAAGACATCGTTGTTTGATTACCAGATTCTTGAATTAGTACGTTTTTGCTGGCCTGTGCCTTGTCTCTCATTCTTCTGTTGAATGTCTGGTTATTTTTAAAGCAATTCGCTTTAACGCTTTTCCAATTCATTGTAAATCATTTGAATAGCTAGCGTTCTTTTTTATCTCCTTAACTAATTATCATTGGCAAAATGTTCCAAAAATTTATAAGATTTATGAAAACCAATCTTTTTAATAAGCCGTAGATGAATGAAATAAAAATTAAAAAATGAAGTTTAAAACATCGACAAAGCTGATTGCTTTAATTATGGGGATGATGGTATTAACCACATCATCGTTTGCACAAAAAGAAAAAACAGTAATGGTTGGTGGAGCTGCTATGTATCCATCAAAAAACATTGTTGAAAATGCCGTTAATAGTAAAGATCATACAACATTGGTAGCTGCGGTAAAAGCTGCAGGTCTTGTTGAAACATTGCAAAGTGCAGGACCCTTTACGGTGTTTGCGCCCACCAATAAAGCCTTTGACAAATTGCCTAAAGGAACCGTAGAAACGTTACTGAAACCTGAGAACAAAGCGCAGTTAACTGCAGTATTAACTTACCACGTTGTGCCAGGTAAAATCAGCAGCGCAAGCCTTTTAAAAATGATTGCTGAAAATGGTGGTACTTACAAAGCTAAAACAGTGCAAGGTGGCATGCTTAGCTTTAAGAAAAGTGGTAATAATATTGTTATCACAGATGAGAAAGGTGGCATGAGTAAAGTAACAATTGCTGATGTTAATCAAAGCAATGGTGTCATACATGTAATAGACTCAGTTCTTTTACCCAACGGATAATAGTTTGTAGTTTTAAGAATGGTAAGAAAAGTAGAGGCCGTCTCAAACCAAAATTTTGAGGCGGTTTTTTTATCTGTTATTGTATAGGTATCATTCATTTCTTCAGCAGCTTCCTTTTCACATACTCACATAGTTCCTTAAGCTTCTTTTTGATCTTTTCGTTGTTAGTCTTAACGCTCTTACCGCACGCAAAAGTGTAACGGTTAGCATTAGCTTCTATCTTGGTGCCATCTGTATATACATTTCTTCCCTCAATCCCTTTACCCTATCATCAGCCCAATATTCATCAAAAGTCATTAGGCGATCAATGATGCCTTTAGGAGTAAGTTCTATAATCCGATTAGCTACTGTTTGAATAAAAGTATGATCATGACTTGTCAGCAAAACTATTCCTTTAAAATTTGTACAACTCTCGTTAAAGGCTTGAATGCTTTCAAGGTCGAGATGGTTAGTGGGCTGGTCAAGAACAATTACGTTAGGGTTTTGCAGCATCATACGGCTGATCATGCAACGCACTTTTTCGCCTCCGCTCAAAACCTTTGTTTTCTTCATTATCTCATCGCCTGTAAATAGCATTTTACCAAGAAAACCCCTTAAGAAAGGCTCGTCTACGTCATTTACATAACTTGGCACATACTGCCGCAACCAATCCATCAGGTTTAAATCATTCTGAAAATATTCATTGTTCTCCAAAGGCAAATAGGCTGTGGTTACTGTGGTTCCCCACTCAAACTTTCCGGTGTTAGGTTTCACCTCGTTGTTTATAATCTCAAAAAAACTGGTAACAGCTAAAGGATCTTTGCTTATAAAGGCAATCTTATCATTTTTACTGATGCTAAAACTAACTTTGTCAAAAAGCTTTCTTCCGTCAACAGCTTTACTTAAATTTTCTACGTTTAAAATCTGATTTCCAACCTCACGTTGCTGCTGGAATATAATCCCTGGGTACTTACGATTACTTGGTTCAATCTCTTCGATAGTAAGTTTTTCCAGGGCTTTTTTTCGTGACGTCGCCTGCTTGCTTTTTGAGGCATTGGCACTGAAGCGTGCAATAAAATCGAGCAAGTCTTTACGCTTCTCTTCGTTCTTTTTGTTCTTATCGCTCATTTGGCGTGCCATCAACTGGCTGCTTTCGTACCAGAAGGTATAGTTGCCCGTATAAATCTTGATTTTAGCCCTGTCAACATCAGCAACGTGAGTACAAACGGTGTCTAAAAAGTGGCGGTCGTGACTAACTACTAAAACAATATTCTGATAATCGGCAAGAAAATTTTCAAGCCATCCGATGGTTTCAATATCCAAACCATTGGTAGGCTCATCCAGCAATAGAATATCAGGATTTCCAAAAAGTGCCTGCGCAAGCAAAACCCTTACTTTTAGATTGCCTGGTATGTCTTTCATAAAACTGTTATGGTATTCTTCCTTCACATCCAGGCTACTCAACAATGTGCCTGCACTACTCTCTGCCTCGTACCCACCCATTTCACCAAATTCACCCTCTAACTCGCCAGCACGCATACCATCTTCTTCGGTAAAATCAGCCTTTGCATAAATCGCATCTCTTTCGTGCATTATCTCCCACATCTTCTGATGCCCCATCATTACAGTATTGATCACTGTTTCTTCTTCAAAAGCAAACTGGTTTTGTTTTAAAATAGCCAGCCGCTCACCTGGTGTAATCTCAACACTCCCTTTATTTGGCTCTATTTCACCACTTAATATTTTTAAAAACGTAGACTTTCCTGCGCCGTTAGCGCCTATAACACCGTAGCAATTTCCCTTAATAAAGTTTAAGTTAACCTCATCGAACAACACCCGTTTGCCATAAGCAAGTGTTACATTTTTTACACTTATCATTCCTGAAGACTATTTTTAAGATTTTACAGATAAGAAAAAGCAGCCGTTTTTTAGCTTTCAATTCTAAAAAAGCCATTTCCTCTTTCAGGCCGCAAAAGTAATAAAACAAGTGCACTAAAAAGCCGCTGAAAATTCAACGGCTGTAGGATAGAAATAGAAAACGTTAGTACGCCCTGGCAAATAGTACTCTTTCAACTGATGGATTTCCTGTCAGTATGCATTTTCCATCTTCTTTTACGTTATCCAGCGGAATGCAACGAATAGTAGCTTTTGTAAGCTCTTTTATTTTATCTTCTGTCTCGCCTGTGCCATCCCAATGAGCAGATATAAAACCTGGTTTTTCATCCAACAACCGCACAAAATCCTCCCAAGTATCAGCCCTTGTTATGTTCTCATTACGAAATGCATGGGCTTTGTTATAAATGTTATTTTGAATTTCTTCCAGTAACGCGATGATCACCTCGGCAAGGCCTTCCATAGCATAACTCTTCTTTTCCCTTGTATCGCGCCTTACAACCTCCACCACATTATTTGCCAGGTCTCTTGCGCCTATACCAATTCTTACCGGTACACCTTTTAATTCGTATTCAGCAAACTTCCAACCCGGCCTAGCATTTTCATTATCATCGTATTTAACCTTTACACCTGCCTTTTTTAGCTGTTTTAACAGTTCGCCCACTTTTTCACTAATCGCTTTTTTTTGTTCCTCCCCCTTAAAAATGGGAACTATGACTACCTGTATAGGAGCTAGTTTTGGTGGCAACACTAATCCATCGTCATCGCTATGGGCCATTACCAATGCTCCTATTAGTCTCGTACTTACCCCCCAACTTGTTGCCCAAACGTAATCCAGCTTATTTTCTTTGTCACTAAATTTTACATCGAAAGCTTTTGCAAAATTTTGCCCTAAAAAGTGCGATGTTCCTGCCTGTAGTGCCTTTCCATCCTGCATTAAAGCTTCAATACAATAAGTATCTACCGCCCCGGCAAAGCGTTCATTTGGGCTTTTTACTCCTTTAATTACCGGCATAGCCATATATTCTTCTGCAAAGGTGGCATACACTTCTAGCATTTGTTTCGTTTCTGCAATTGCTTCCTGAGCAGTAGCGTGCGCGGTATGCCCCTCTTGCCATAAAAATTCGGCCGTACGTAAAAAAAGCCGGGTACGCATTTCCCATCTTACTACATTAGCCCACTGATTAATTAGCAGCGGTAAATCGCGGTAGCTCTGTATCCATCCTTTATAAGTATTCCAAATAATGGCTTCGCTTGTAGGCCTTATCACAAGTTCTTCTTCGAGTTTGCTTTCAGGGTCTACCATTAAAGAACCTTTTTTATCTGGATTAACCTTTAACCGGTAGTGAGTAACAACCGCACATTCCTTTGCAAATCCTTCAGCGTTTTCCTCTTCTTTTTCAAATAAACTTTTAGGAACAAAAAGCGGAAAATAAGCGTTTTGATGCCCGGTATCCTTAAACATTTTATCTAACACGTCACGCATGTTTTCCCAAAGGGCAAAACCGTACGGCTTAATGACCATACATCCTCTCACCGCACTATAATCAGCTAAACCACCCTTAATAATCAAATCGTTATACCACTGAGAGTAATCTTCCTTCCGCTGAGCTATTTCTTTACTCATAATTTCATTTTTATTCTTACCTTAACAGAAGCCTTTCATACTTTTAACAATTGGAATAATCTTTGAGTATAAAGAGGCAGACGCGGTAAGCGTCGCAAAAGTAATAACTTCACATTAGATAAAAATTTTACACCCCTTTGCCATGCGATACAAAGTTTTACTTTATGGCTTAATGGCTGCCGCTATAACAAGCTGCTCCTCAGCATATAAAGCAAGTCAGACACCAGATGATGTGTATTACTCTCCAGCTAGAGCAGGTGCAGAAAAACAGAACGTACAAAAAGACCGAAATCGTAACCGGTATGAGGACTATGCAGCATCTGAAGATGACCAATATCTAAGAATGAAAGTCAGGGGCAGGGAACGTTGGTCGGGTATTGATGACTACACTTACTGGAATGACAGTAGGTTTGCTCCATCATACAATTTCAACTACGATTACTATCGCAATAACCTTTATAACACCTATGCCTGGAATAACTGGTACAGACCTTACGCCGGCCTATATTACAATCCTTATATTTTGGGGGGCTATGGAAGTGCATATGGAGGGATGTACGTTACGCCAGGCTACTACCCTAGTTACGGATATGGCTATAACCCTTACCTCGGTGGCGGGGGTTATATAAGCAAAAACCCAACAAGAACCATATCTCCTTCTGTCAGCAGGCCAAATCTAAGTGGTTATAGAAATGGGTTATACGACAACGGGAATAGTAATCGCAGCAACCAGGGTATTGGAAATACATTGAAAAGAGTGTTTACGCCAAATGAAAACTCCCGTACCTATAGCAATGAAAATACGCGTACTTACAGCAGTGAAAATAATAACACTTACAGCAGCCCGGTAAGAACATACACACCGTCATCATCATCTTCTTCTTCTTCATCTGGTAGTTCTTCTTCCGGAAGCTCAGGCGGTGGCGGAGTTTCCCGGCCACCACGGTAGTAGAAAGTATTATTTGAAATGAACCATTAGATAACAAAACCGTATTCTTTGAGTACGGTTTTTTAACTCATAACATTATGAAAAAGTTTTTGCTTGCTACCTGTTCAGCCTTTTGTTGTTTAGCAGTAAGCGCACAGGCACCAGAAGATATTTTGCGATACAGCTATTTCCCCCAGCATGGTTCTGCCCGTAACATGGCTATTGGTGGAGCAATGGGCTCGCTAGGTGGAGACATTAACGCCTTATTTGTCAATCCAGCGGGGTTGGGTTTATATAAAACAAGTGAGATCGTTTTAACACCCGGCTTTGGCTTCAATAATAATAAGGCCGACTATAGGGGTGTTAATACTATTGCAAAAAAATCTGGTTTTGATTTAGGAACATCCGGCGTTGTCATCGGATACCACAATCCGTACAGTAAATGGACTAGTCAGGCTTTTAGTTTCGGAATAAACCAAACGGCTAATTTTAATAATGTTATTTCTTACAACGGCACGAATAATAAAAGCAGTTTTGCAGAACAATATTCAGAAGAAGTATCTGCCAATCACATTGATTTAACCGGTAACCTTACTGATCCCAGATTTGCTTATGGCTCTTATCCTGCTATTTACACCTACCTTGTAGATACTGCCCTCAATCCAGACCGTACGCTAAGTGTTAAATCCCTGCCGGAAAAGTTTCTATTAGAAAAAGGTCTTGCGATACAACAGGAAAAAACAGCTACAACAAAAGGTGGTATTTATGAGCTTGCACTTGGTTATGCTGCTAACATGGATGATAAGTTTTATCTTGGGGGAAGCGTGGGTATTCCAATAGTAAGTTATCAGCGTGTCACTACTTTTAAAGAAGCAGACCCATCTGGCAATGTCAATAACAACTTTGATAATTTTGTTTACAGAGATACGTTGTCAACAAAAGGGTTTGGAGTAAATGTTAAACTGGGTGCTATTTATAAACCTGTAGAATTTGTTCGATTAGGATTATCAGTTCAGACACCTACCTATTACAGCCTCACAGACAAAGAAGCTTCGGCAATTACTACAAATTCTGAACACTATACCAGCTATGGAACGCTCACTCAAAGCTCTCGCGCATTTACCGGCGGCACTGAGGGTAGTACCAAATATACAGCTACCACACCATGGAAGCTGGTGATGAGTGCCTCGTATGTATTTAGAGAAATTAATGATACGCGCAAACAAAGAGCGTTTATAACTGCTGATGCTGAATACGTAGGATACTCAGGCTCTAATTTCAGAGCAGACGGCCAGACAATAACTACAGCCGATCAGCAATATTACCAGGATCTTAAAGCAATTATCAATCAACAATACAAGGGAGCTTTTAATTACAGGCTTGGTGGAGAATTGAAATTTAATACCGTTATGTTCAGACTGGGCGGGGCGTATTATTCAAATCCATACAAAGACGCCCAGTTGAAATCAAACATTGTTCAGGGCAGCGGCGGAATTGGCTATAGAAACCACGGTATTTTCATAGACCTTACATACGTTCATAATTTAACAAAAGATGTCAATTTTCCCTATCGGTTGTCTGATAAAGCAAACACCTATGCTTCACAACAAAATATGAGGGGGAACATCATAATGACACTAGGCTTTAAGCTGTAAAATATTTTCATATTTATTGAAGCACTCCACCGAAGGGGTGCTTTTTTGTTAGTGCATCTTGAGCTTTTGAGAAGAGGTTTGTCCTGCCAATGAATGGCTTGTTAACTGTCATTCTCCCTACCTATTATTAATGACATATTTCCCTCTGGCATAACTATTGAACAATTGTTGCTGTTAAAAATTAAACTCATTTTAAACTATTTATTATGCTTTGGAGAGGCAGAGAAGGAAGCGACAATGTAGAAGACCGCAGAGGTATGTCTGGCGGTGGACTTGCAGTAGGTGGCGGCATTGGTGGCTTGATCATTTATCTTATCTACTCGTTTTTAGGAGGTAATCCTGCTGACGCGCCTGATCTTTTGCCTGGACAACAAACTACCAGTCAAAGCCGGCACTATGATCCAAATAAAGGTGCCGCTGATGATACGCTGGCACAGTTTACTGCCGTAGTACTTCACGATACCGAAGACGTGTGGGGAGATTTGATGCCCAACTATAGAAAACCAAAGCTCGTACTGTTTTCAGGTGCTGTTCAATCAGCATGCGGTTCCGCTAGTTCCGCCTCCGGGCCTTTCTATTGCCCGGGGGACGAAAAAGTATATATCGACTTATCGTTTTTTCGGGAGTTGCGAGAAAGATTCGGTGCGCCGGGAGATTTTGCGATGGCATATGTAGTTGCACACGAAGTAGGACATCATATACAAAAGCTGCTGGGAACCTCTGACAAAGTACATTCTTTACAACAAAGAGGCGACGAAAGGGAGGGGAATAAATTATCAGTAAAACTTGAATTACAAGCAGATTTTTATGCTGGTGTTTGGGCCAATCACGCACAAAAAATGAAACACATTTTAGAGCCTGGCGATATAGACGAAGCGCTTACGGCAGCCAATGCAATAGGTGATGATCGATTACAAAAAGAAACCCAGGGTCAGGTTGTTCCGGATGCTTTTACACATGGTACTTCTAAACAGAGAATGTACTGGTTCAAAAAGGGTTATGATACTGGCGATGTCAGACAGGGAGATACATTCAATGACCCGAACCTATAAAAGTATTTTTAGAATTTGTCACAAATCAACGGCAGGCCCTGTGAGATTTATTAAAAATTAAAAAATGGTGGGTAGGCTGTTCAAGCTTCCATTACAAACACTGGAAAGGGATATTCTATCCTGATAGTGTGGTGCAAAGCAAGTGGTTCGACTACTACAACAATAGGTTTAAGAGGCTGGAATTAAACGTCACTTTCCATCGTTTTCCCCAAGTGTCTTACCTGGAAAAGGGGTACAGAAAAAGCCCCGATGTGTTTAATTTTTCAGTCAAACCCCCACGCGCCCTTACCCATTATAAGAAGTTTGTAGACAGTTCAAACTATCTCCATAATTTGTATAGTACAGTGCGAGAAGGGCTTAAAGATAAAGTTGGATGCATTCTGTTTCAAATGCCGGATCGAATACCTTATCTTTTTGCGGCATCAGTCATCCTGCCTTACCTGGTGACGTAGTTCAAAACCCTAAAACAGTTTGTTTCCGTTTTCATGGTGTTCCCGAACTGTATAAATCAAAGTATAGTCTCGCTATGTTAAAAACAATTGCTAATGAGATAGAAAATAAAACTGAAACAGAAGAGGTGTATATTTATTTTAATAACGACATTAACGGGTCTGCTATAACCAATGCCCATGACTTCAAAGCATATATTGAAAGTTTAAAAAAATAGCTAAGAACGTGAGTGGTGTAAACTTTTGATATTCGATACTTTTTTATCAATTTTTTGTTTATTTGGTGCAATTGCACTTTTTTTATTCTCAGGACAGCCAGCGTTTGAAATTGTTCCAGGCACATTAATGCATTTATCATCGTCGTCGTTTACCCCGTCTCCATCCTTATCTCCAACCGGACAGCCACCGTATCTTGCAACGCCAGCCAGGTCAGGACACTTATCCTCGTCGTCGTTAACTTTATCTCCGTCTCGGTCAGAAGGGGGACAACCATTATACTTAAGTAAGCCAGCAATCGTTGGACATTCATCTTTATCGTCAGCAATTCCGTCGTTATCAGAGTCTGGAACCGGGCATCCGTCATATTGAAGCACCCCCTTTTCATCCGGGCATTTATCTAATGAATCAGGAATTCCGTCTCCATCCCTGTCTTTTTTTGTGCTGTCTGAAAAAGAAAAAGCAACATTGGAATGAAAGGTATAATTATTTAGATAGAAAGCCGATTGAACTTTCTGTATACCAACAGTATGTTGAAGAGGAAGCGAAAAAGAATGTTGAAAAAAAGAAGTTATATAAAAAAAAATCGAAAGCGGAAACAAGCTTAGCATTAAAGTACTGGCTTTCGATTTCATCAAAAAATTTAATAAAAACAATGTATTTAGGGCCTCAATCGTCGAAGGGCTTAATTGCAGCAATCTCTTCCACCTTTACTTTAACCATTCCATCAAAACCTCCTAACAGTCTCGCTGCTGCTTGCGTTAGGTCTACTACCCTCCCTAACTTTGCCATTCTTGGATGCATGCGGTCGTTAATGCGCACTATTACTGATTTAAAATTAACCAAATTTGTAACTTTTACCCAGCTGTTAATTTTAAAATTATTACTTGCTGCCGTTAGATTTGTATGTTTAAAAACTTCACCGGTAGCTGTTCTCAATCCCTGAAATCTTTGTGCGTAAATAGTTGCTATCCCATTGAGCTGCTTACCGTTGCTTTTTGAACCTTCCTGTGCCATTCCAAAAACTGGAATTAACATCAACATGAATAATAATTTTTTCAAGTTTGACAGATTTAAATAGTTTCAAAAATAAATTCCTGTAATCCAAATACGGCACGAAAATAGGGTAAAAGTTTTTTTACTGACCTTTTTAATTGTTATAACTTCTTCACAACACGCACATCCACTTATTTTCACGCCCTTTGGTAAGCAGAAGCAGCAGCCTGTCATTAACAACGTTGCAAAGTGTAAAAATAGTATTTAGCAAGTTTTTTTGCACGGGCCGGTTCCTTTACAATTATTTATCTCTCAACTGATTATTTATATAAAATACGATACAAAAAATAATTTTACATATAAGATTTTATATCAAAAAAGCAATTGGTTATACGAGTCTTGCTGCAGCTTTAGCATTAAAAAAGGTCAATTCGCAACTGCATGAATTAAGGCTGGGACAAAAGGTAATTAGTGCTTACCGCTCCTATTTGGTAACTAGAAGAATGTGGAAACTCGTACACAACGACAGGTATACCGCGAATCCAACAAAGGGGAGTGACCATAACTGAGGCACTGCCGTTAACATTACTTAAGTTAAGTTATCCACAAAAGACGAGCATATCGCGCCGCCTTCGCTTGATGGAATTTTTTAAAAAAAGCGCACCAAGATTACATGAAGTTGAAAAAATAGGTGTTGTAAAACAGGAAGCCATTAAAAGACGTGATGAAAAAAAAGATTTCAAGTACTGGGTATAGAATGGTCGCATTACGCGCTTCCAGATGCCGGTAACAAATAGGGTTGTTTGATCTCAGCTTTAGCAAACACAATACTTTACATTAATGACGATGTCCCTTTTTTAACAGCAGTAAAAAGAACTTTAACGTAAATATTTTATCGGTGCAATTGTTTGGCTGAGACAGAACTATAAAAGAAGAAAATTTAAAATGATAATCGTACTGACATTTTTAATATTTCCATCGTCGCTTTTTTTGCAGCTTTACAAATGTCAGGTACTCATCACCAATTCATAGAGTAGTCCTTCCCTATCTTTGTTATTAACGCTTTTACTATGAATCTTGAATTTTCCAAAAATGAAGATGCTTTAAAACAAGCAGTAGAAAATGTACACCAACGTTACGAAAAAATAAAATTGGGCGGTGGAAAAAAGTCCATTGAGAAACAGCACAAAAAGAACAAGCTCACCGCTAGAGAACGCATTTCATACCTGGTTGATTTCGGAAAATTTTTTATTGAAATAGGTTCGTTTGCCGGTTATGAAATGTACGAAGAACAAGGCGGTTGCCCTGCGGGCGGCACAGTTGCAGGCATCGGTTATGTAAGCGGGAGACAATGTGTGATAGTGGCTAATGACCAAACCGTAAAAGCCGGTGCATGGTTTCCAATAACCGCAAAAAAGAACCTGAGAATGCAGGAGATAGCAATGGAAAATAACCTGCCTGTTATTTATCTGGTAGATAGTGCCGGTGTTTTTCTTCCTATGCAAGATGAAATCTTCCCTGATAAAGAACACTTTGGAAGGATTTTTAGAAACAACGCTCGAATGAGCGCAATGGGTATAACACAAATTGCAGCAGTTATGGGTGCATGCGTAGCCGGTGGCGCGTACTTACCTATTATGAGCGATGAGACTTTGATGGTGGAAGGCAACGGCAGCATTTATCTGGCAGGGCCCTATCTTGTAAAAGCAGCAGTGGGGGAAGAGGTAGATTCTGAAACATTGGGAGGTGCGTCTACTCACAATGAAATTAGTGGAATCGCGGACTATAAGTTTCAAACCGAGCAGGAATGTCTGGACCAGGTTAAGAAAATAATCAGCAAATTAGCAGCACCTCTAACAGCAGGATTTAGCAGAGCAGCACCGGCATTGCCGGTAAAAGATCCAAAAGAAATGTACGGAACTTTTCCCGCCGGAAACGCAAAGCCGTACGATATGACTGAGATTATTGAACGTATTGTAGACAATAGCGAATTTGAACAGTTTAAGGAGCATTACGGCAAGACGATGTTGTGCGGCTATGGCAGAATAGATGGATGGGCTGTTGGTATTGTCGCTAACCAGCGATTGGTGACTAAGAACAAAAAAGGCGAGTTACAGATGGGTGGGGTCATTTATAACGACGGCGCCGACAAGGCTGCCCGGTTTATTATGAATTGTAATCAAAAAAAGATTCCACTTATTTTTCTGCATGATGTTACTGGCTTTATGGTGGGTAGCAGAAGTGAACATTCGGGCATTATTAAAGACGGGGCTAAACTGGTAAATGCTGTTTCCAACTCAGTCGTTCCAAAAATATCAATCGTTATTGGCAACAGTTATGGAGCAGGAAATTATGCAATGTGTGGCAAAGCGTATGATCCCAGGTTTATATACGCGTGGCCATCAG
>JALYZZ010000546.1 GCA_030948675.1 Bacteroidota bacterium
GAGCTGGTACTCGGTTATAGAATTGTTGTCTATCTCATAAAAGCTGTTTCCTTTTTTTGACCAATGGATGTCTTTGTTTGCCTGGCCAAATGCGGAGACAGAGAGATAAAACGTAATAATTGTAAGCGTAATCAATTTCATTATAAACTTAATTTTTAGAACTGCTAAAGATGTCGCTTTAAATCAATAGTTACACTATCAAATTGTATAACAGGTGGTTAAAACTATGAAGGCTTTTTTTGGGCAGCCAACATTTTCTTCAAAGCCCAACACCCTTGTGTCACACCCTTATACCGCAAATCATTTTTCAGCTTTTTAAAAGCCATTTAAAATGCTCTAAGCTACTGCATCGACCAACTGAAAAAATCCCGTTAAAGGCAACTTCTATTTTTACATAAACAAATGCCGGCAGTAAAGCGAACAGTGGCAAACTTTTTACTGTTATAGCAAGTCATCAAACAGTCATTAATGCCGTTGATTGAGTTTTCAGATAAAGGTCTTTGTTGTCCTCAGGGTCAGTTTTACATAGACCCATGGAAACCTGTAAACAAAGCCTTGATTACCCATGCGCACAGCGACCATGCCAGGTGGGGCTCAAAGTCTTACCTGTGTCATCGATATACACTGCCGTTACTGCAATTACGGCTGGGCGATAATCCGTACCAGGTAGTAGATTGGGGTGAAACAATTTTTATAAACGGCGTAAAAATTTCCTTTCATCCCGCAGGACATGTCATAGGATCATCGCAAATACGGCTTGAATATAACGGCGAAGTTTGGGTAGTGAGCGGAGATTACAAAGTAGCTAACGACGGGCTAAGCGGCCAGTTTGAAGTAGTGCGCTGTCACACCTTCATAACAGAATCTACATTTGGTTTGCCCATATACACCTGGAAAACACCCGCACTAATAAACCATGACATACAGGAGTGGGTTTTAAAAAATAAAGCGCGTGAAAAAACAAGTGTCATCATTGCATATAGTCTTGGAAAGGCGCAACGGGTAATACAGGCAATAGCGGGAGTGACAGATAAAATATATGTACATGGCGCGGTTTATAATGTACATGATACCCTTATAAAAGCAGGATGGAAGCTGCCTGAAGTACAACGGATTACCCCGGAAACATCCAAAGAAGCACTAACGGCAGGTGTAGTAGTGGCTCCACCAAGTGCCGACGGAAGCTCGTGGATGAAAAGATTTCCGCAACATGTGACAGGTGTATGTAGTGGTTGGATGCAGGTACGTGGGCATGCAAGGCGAAGAAATGCCGATGCGGGATTTGCGATGAGCGACCACGCAGACTGGCCCGGATTGCTGGAAGCTGTGAAGGCTACAGGCGCAGAAAAAGTGTTTGTAACACATGGTTTTCAGGCCACATTTAGCAGGTATTTAAACGAGCTTGGAATTGAAGCGGGCGAAGTAAAAACCGAATATGGAGATGATGAAGAAGCGCCGCCGGCTGCCGATGAAGAAAAAATTTCTGAAGAGGATAACACAACGACCATGTTGGCAAACGGCGATACAGAAACAAATGAATAACCTTGAAGACGATATAGAAAAACTGGTGATTGAAGATCACGAAAGAGACATTGCCAACTCCCCTTCTACCGTTACCGGTTTTGGACTTGGGGGCTTTGCTGATTTAGTAAAAGTATTGGGCACAAGTACAAAGACAACCGACAAGCTCGAAGCACTTGTTCAATATTTTGCTGCAGCAAACGACCACGACAAAGTATGGGTTATCGCTCTTTTTAGCGGAAGAAAGCCCAGGCGGGCTGTTAATACAACACAACTGATAACATGGTGCGTTGAAGTAGCACAATTACCCGGTTGGTTGTTTGGGGAAAGTTACCATACTGTCGGAGACCTGGCAGAAACAATTGCGTTATTGTTGCCAGAGACAGTAACAAGCGAAACTAAACGAGAATCTAAACCTTTACATTTCTATATTGATACTTTCAGGCAAATAGAAAAGCAGGACGAAAGCATCAAAAAGCAGTTTATTATCGAAAGTTGGAACCAGATGAATCAAAATGAAAGATTTGTTTTTAATAAACTCATCACCGGTGCTTTTCGAATTGGTGTATCTCAAAAGATGATGGTGAATGCACTGGCCAAATTCACCAGCCTCGAAG
>JALYZZ010000568.1 GCA_030948675.1 Bacteroidota bacterium
GCCATTTCCAACGTGCAGAAGGCGGCACATAAAAAACCTTCTCGGCTGTGTATTCGTTCTTGTCTTTGGGGTCGGCTCCTTCGCTTTCCTGTGTTGCCAGCTTTTGATAGAGTTCTTCAAAGGCATCTGAAATGTATTTAAGAAAGATTAAGCCTAAAACTATATGTTTGTATTCGGCAGCATCCATGTTTTTGCGCAGCCTATCGGCAGTTTTCCACAGTTTCTTTTCCAATGCTTCTTCCTGTACTTCTTTTTTCGCTTTCGCCATAGCTATTTTGCTGATTTAAAACAGGGCGGTAAAATACGAATAAAGAAGGTAGGTTGTAGACTTCGGCTCTTGTCTGCTTTGCTGATTAGCGATAAAAACTGCTGAAGAGTGCGACGCAAGTAAAGCTTAATAGTAGCATTAGCGTTTGGCTCAAAAAAAATCAAAAAAAGGTTTGCTTCTTAGCAGTATAAATTGCAAAGCAAATTGAACGTTGTATGGCGTACCATCACATTATGCTTTTCGATTAGGTGCAGAAGCGATACGCAAGGATGTTGTATTCACTAATTAACCTACCAACCTACATAATCAGGCGGTTTAATGTTTTTTAAACGCAGATAAACGATCAATTGCCCCACATGATGCGTTTGATGGTCGTGCAACAAAAATAAGATTTGTCTTCGGGTCATAGGGCCCGCAAAGAACGATACAACTTCATTAAGCTGTGTTGCCGTAAGATGACGGTGCACGTCCATCGCCCTTTCATAAGCCTCCTTCAGCATCTGAATAACCGCAGCTTTATTTATATGCGCAGTGTCGGTTGTCGCTACTTTATTAATCGATAAAAGATAAGATGACGAGAGCCAATTTATATTTTGTGCGATATGAATAAGTTGCTGTTTGAAACTCATTTCATCGCTTACCGGCTTAAAATTGTAAAATGCTTCAGGCATTAACTCGGCCATTTTTAAGGCGTATCCTTCAGCATTTGACCACTTACGAGCTAATTGGGCCAGCAGGCTATCATTGTCCTGTGCAGCTATTTTACCAGCAAGGCTGCACAAGATTACCATTATAAAAAGTTTCCTGAATGTTGATCTTATCATTTGGTGTATCTTAAAAAACATTTGTTGTTGTAGAAAAAAAATCCAAGCTAATTATTACTGTTCTAATTTTTTCCGGTTATAGCATTAGCAACTTCAATTAAATCTTTACCTGAAAAATCGGGCTTAGATGAAAGTGTATATAATGATTGTCCCTTGCGGTCAATAAAAGCAGTTTGTAAACCCGCAAATGAAGCACCGGCAATATCCCAGCCGTGTGCGGCAACCATAACTATATCTGCCGGATTAACTGATAATTGTTCCGCTGCCCATGCATAGGTTTCCAAAGCAGGTTTGTACTTTTTAATGCTGTCGATACTCAAGGCCTTTTCAAAATAGGGCATAAGATTGCCATTTGTCAATTGCTCAATCAACACATTTTCGGTAGAATTGGTAAGGGCTGCCAAACGTAATCCTTTAGCTTTTAAAATGGTTAACCCCTTTTCAACGTCAGCATGTGGTTTTAGTTTTTTAATAACCGACAAAGCATCTGTCTTTTCATTTTCAGTAATCGCTTTATCGAGTGCTTTACAAGCCATGTCTAAAGTTGCAGCAGCAAGTGCTGAAAAATCGTGGTATTGATTAGTGCAATTATCAACGAGTGAATAATGCAATAACATGCCAAACCAGATGCGAAAACCCTTGCTGCCTAAAAGATTATTCACTTTTTGTTTCAAAGGCTTCATGTCAAGCAAAGTTTCATTTACATCAAAGAGTATAACTGAAGGTTTAATTTTATTCATGTTTAAATATTTATATGAAATTTTGTTGCTACAACTTTACACTTCTTAAGCGCAATGAATTTGCAATAACCGAAAAAAAAGTGATACTCATGGCTACTGCGGCAATCATGGCCGATAATAAAATACCTAAAAAGAGGAACAATATTCCGGCGTCAACAGGCACTACAATTACTACACCATCGAGTAATCTTCTAAAAGTTGAGCTGCGAGGGCAAGTTTCAGTAAAAGTTACCCCAATTTTTAGCTTAAACTTCTTTTTTCTAATTTAATGTCGTTTTACAAACTATCTTCCTGATGTATTCTTCTTTTTGTATTAATTGAAATATTGTTAATTTTATCCCGGATTTGAAAAGATTGTACGCCATATTGTTGACTGCCTTATTCTTTTTTAACCTGTTTGGATACAGGCTGCTGTATAATTATTTGCAGACGCAATCAGATTTTTGTTTTGAAGCTTCGCTTGATAAAAACGAATACAATGAAGCTGATCTCGTTGCTATAACCGTTCCTCTTTCTTTACCGTACGTGAATAATCAGCAAAATTTTGAACGTGTGAATGGAGAAATAAACTTTCACGGCAAAATACTGAAGTATGTTAAAAGAAAAATTTCGAATGGCAGTCTTATTTTAATGTGTTTGCCTGATGAGCATAAAATGAGACTGGCTTTGGCAAAAGATGATTTTTTTAGATATACAAATGACTTACTTCAAAACAATCCAACAAAGCATCCTCATAATTCTACATCCGGGGTATTTAAAAAATACCCGAGCGATTATTATTCTGTTGCTGATCAGAATTCGAACCGTTACCGGCGTTTCAAACAAACTCACTTTATAAAACCTCAATCAGGTTTTTTACCTTCTTCACATCAGGTTTTACCCGAACAACCTCCGGAATTTATTTAATTTCTTTTTTAGCAGCATCCCGTGAGAAACCTGTCTTTCGATAAGGCAGTTTTATCAACTATTACAAGCATTTGTAATGCTGCAGCAGTACTTCAATTATACATTAAATGATTAGTGTAAAAGTTAACGTCTTTTTGTTTTATATCCCTTTCGTATGATAATGTATAAACTTACTTATGCTTTATTAAAAGATAAGTAAGCGTATGTGTTGCAGTGTGAAATGCAATGTTGAAGCCATAAAAAGGAGTGCTGTGCTGATAAATAAAAATCTTTAAATAAAAAAAGTTCGTTCGATATTATTGTTATGAAAAAATATATGGTTACTGTTTTAGGGGTAATAATTGCCCTCGCTGCTGTTGTTGCGATGGATGGCTGTAAAACTAAAAAAGATTACGAGGCGATTTTTAAAAATCCCCGGCTATATTCTCAGACAGTGCATGAACTGAACTCTGTAGTAATGGGAAATAATTTTTCTCCAATTGTAGCCTCGCGCAATTATTTGTATGCAAGTGTTGCAGCTTATGAAGTGATTGCTGCCGGCTATCCTGGTGCGTATTATTCACTTGCAGGTCAAATAAACGGGTTAAAAAGTGTGCCTAAACCTGACACTGCAGAAAAAATCAATTTTGAATTTGCTTCACTCATGGCCTATTGCACACTTGGAGAGTCTGTGACTTTTCCTAAGGGTAGCATGGATGATTATATTGACAGTATTAAAAACATGGCAAAATTTCACGGTATGCCTTCCGATGTATACGAAAATTCATTGCGTTTTGCTGATACAGTCTCAAAGGCAATAATGGTATGGAGTACAAAGGATAACTATCTTCAAACCAGGGGTATGGAACGGTACGCTGTTGATACGGACGACCCTTCAAGATGGGTACCCACGCCACCTATGTATGCAGATGCTGCTGAGCCTCATTGGAATTTAATCAGGCCATTGGTATTGGATAGCGCAAGTCAGTTCAAAGCGTTGCCACCTCCTGCTTTTAATATAAAAGATAAAAACAGCTTGTATTATAAGCAAGTTCAACAGATTTTAGACTCAACAAAAAATTTGACTGATGAACAAAAACATATAGCAGACTTTTGGGACGACAATCCGTTTAAATTGAATGTAAACGGACACCTGATGTTTGCTACTAAAAAGTTTTCACCACCAGGGCATTGGATGAGCATTATTGGCATTGCCGCTGAAAAAGCAAATGCAGATTTCGCAACAACAGTATATGCGTATGCTAAAACTGCTATAACCCTGTTTGATTCCTTCATTCAATGCTGGGATGAGAAGTACCGGCATAGTACCGTGAGGCCCGAAACAGTTATTAACCGTTCGTTTGATCAAAATTGGCAACCGTACCTGCAAACACCTCCCTTTCCTGAATATACCTGTGGTCATTCAACAGGGTCGTCTGCTGCTGCCGAAGCTTTGACAAGTGTTTTTGGAGACAACTTTTCTTATACTGATACATCAGAGTCAGAGTTCGGCATTAAGAGCCGTAGTTACCATTCGTTTAAAGATGCTGCTATGGAAAACACTTATGCCAGATTTTATGGTGGACTTCATTTTCACCCCACGTGCCTCAGCAGTAATAAATATGGTAAACAAATAGCTGACCTGGTTGATTCACGTTTGAAAATGAAAAAGGGTGAAAAAAAGTCTTAACTCAAAATAATTCATTGACTTAAAAAAAATAGGATGTATGCGTACGTTGACTGTAGAGCAAAAGATATACTACACGCTTAGGATTGCTGTTGCCATGTGTTTTCTCGGTCATGGTCTATTCGGATTGATCACAAAATCAATTTGGTGCAACTACTTTGCGGTCTTCGGGATTGGTCATGATGTGGCTTATCGTTTGATGCCTTTAGTGGGAGCAGTTGATATATGTTTAGGAATAGTAATGCTGGCCTACCCGGTGCGGGCCATCGCTGCATGGCTTGTAATATGGGGGATAATAACGGCGCTGCTACGTCCATTATCGGGTGAACCTCTTGCAGAATTTATAGAGCGCGCGGGTAATTTTGGCGCTCCCCTTGCACTGCTGATGATTACAGGCAGCGCAGCAACTTTAAAAGGATGGTTTACAAAAATTGACTCATTAAAAAAAGCAGACTGTTTCAACCTGGCCAAACTTTTATTCCTCTTAAGGATGATTGGTTTCCTTCTTTTGTTAGGGCACGGGTGGCTAAACCTGGTTGAAAAAAACAGCCTTATCAATCAATATGCTGCTTTAGGATTTTCCAATCCGGTCACTATTTCACATCTTATTGGCATTGCTGAAGTATTTGCAGCTTTTGCCGTTGTGTTTTCAAGAGTGCGGCCGGTACTTTTAATCCTGTTTGTTTGGAAAATTACCAGTGAACTTTTTTATCCTCATTACGAGTTAGTTGAATGGATAGAACGCGGTGGCAGCTATGGAGTTTTACTGGCTTTGTGGTTTGCATTTGGGAAGCATACGACTACTGAGCCTGTGATTAATAATGTAAGGGGACCTGGTGCAATGAATGAACTGGCAATATCTATTTAAAAAAAAGCGGTGGAGATGCTATTTAATTTTATACCTACGTTACTCGATCAAAACAAACCATTCAAATAGTTTCCGGTGGAAAAACCTTTGTACTTCCGAGCGAAATCAATGGAATGCCTTTTGCAATTTAATGTAAGACGCAGCTAAAAATGCAAACCTGAATAACGCTTATTGTCCCGTTTGTAACCCTATAATTGGCGATAGTTTCTAAGCACATCATTGCTTCTTAGAGTAGGCTTCTTAGTTGGCGGCTTCTTAAAAACCCGGAACTTTAACGGTGCGTTTGAAACAGTTATCGAATACATTATTAAAACAATAACCAACCTAAAACAGCTTTTTATTTGGGCAGCAGCAATTACTTTGGCCGCTCATTTGGTGATGTAATTTCTCCTGTAACAACTATGACAAGTATGACTACCCGTATTAGCATCGCTGCTTATTCCAAACATAAAAAGTTTACGACCAGGTTTAACTTTACTCCGGCAGGCATAACCATTATACTATTTATAATTGCAGGCTTGTTATAAAATCTAACTTAATGAAGAACATTGCAGAAATCATTACTAAAAACTTAAGCAGCACAGTAGAAATACTGGCTGCAGTCGTCATCGGTATTGCGCTATTGAAATTTCTGGTGGTGTATCTTAAAAACGTTTTTAGAATGTCCGACAGCGGAACTAAAAATCAAAAAATAAGAATAGAATTTGGAAGTTCACTTGCGCTTACTTTAGAATTGCTTCTCGGTGCTGACATTCTTGCAACAGCCATTGCACCCACCTGGGATGAAATTGGAAAACTTGCTGCCATAGCCACCCTGCGAACAGCTTTAAACTTCTTTCTTGAAAGAGAGCTAAGAACATCGAAATTAAAAGATGACTTAAAAGAAACATAATTGCCAGACTTTTGTTTGCTATAAACAAGCACATTAAGAGCTGGAATTTTAATGCATCGTAACATATAAGTAAGCCACCTTTTTCACGTAAATTGCTATATCACAATTCTGCAAGTCCAATTTCGAAATTGCATTTGACTTTAACCACCCCTATTCGGCTTATAC
>JALYZZ010000466.1 GCA_030948675.1 Bacteroidota bacterium
CCTTGGGAGGATCGCTGATACAAGGATCAGTGTCTGTGATCTCTATGGTTTCAGACCGGGTAAGATTTACAGAGATGTCGGTAATGCGTTGATTTGTTCCTTTATCAAAAACAGAAATGATGGTAGGATTATTAAATTGCCTGCCACTGTTACAACGCATAAATAATTTAAAGGTAACATTGTAAGTATTTACCCCGTTTGCACTAGAAGTATAGGTATAATAAATCTCACCACCGGTAATGTGATCTGCTTTAGCTGTTGTTGAAAAGCATATAAACCCTATAAAAAAGCAAATGAAATTTTTCATCAGGCAATATCAATCGGCTCGTAAAACTTATCCGTGAGCTTTTTTAGCGTTAGAAATTGAATATAGGTTTTTTTCATTGAAATAATGACGGTTTTTGGTGCTAATAAGTATATGCCAAATTTGCAAAAAAGGTCTTTGGGATTATAGAACAGGTAGCATAAGAAAATGTTCTTCAGATGTGGAAAACAGTTGTTGTTAGCAGACAACAAATTTGTTGAATGTTCGTTACAGTGTTTGCTATTCCGTCTAAAGATTCCCATGCGGTAGCTAAAACAATCGAAAGCGATTTTTGAAAAAATGTATGCATTGTTTCAATTGAATCCTTTTGCTGTTTGTTATAATTTTGGAACGATCTCTTAAACGTGACTAAAATAAGCAAGTCTTAATAGGAGTTATTAATTATTAAAAACCTTAAAAATTAAAAATGTCAACTAATACACTGGAAAGTACAAAGACTAAAAAAGCATTGATTATTGAAGACGAAAGCGACATGTGTTTATTATTAAACATTATGCTAAGTGCAAATGAAGTAGAGTTGGATCACGTAAAAAACCTGTCTTCTGCGCGCGAATACCTTAAAAATGAAAATCCTTCAGTTGTTATTTTAGACAATAAATTACCTGACGGTTTCGGCATTGATTTTATCAGCTTTATCAAAACCAATTACCCTAACGTAAAAATTATTATGATCTCCGGTTACGACCCTTCAGCAGAAGATGTGGCAATTGACAATGGTGCTGATGTATTCTTACAAAAGCCTTTTACAAAAGACCAACTTTACAAATCAATGATTGGTTTGCTGAATTAAAATGTTCAGGTTAAGTCGGAGACAACTAGTTTAAAAGCCCAACTGCTTCACAGTTTTGGGCTTTTAATTTTATTCGAAAAAAATATGCTTTTGTTTTTTTAAGAACTGCAACTTAACATCGAACAACCTGCTTTTTGAGTTGCCCATTCTGGTCTTTTTGCAAAAAACTCATCATAATTCTTTGTGTAAGGATCTTTCATCGCTTCCTGCAATTTGTTGAAAAGTGTTGGATTGCCTTTTTCTAATTGTTCAATTGACTGGTGAAGCAGATAGTTTCTAAGAATAAAACGAGGATTGTTTTTTCTCATCATCTCCACCCTTGAAACGTCGCTAATTGTATTGATCTTAATTCGCTTCAGATAGGCTTTCATCCAATTTTCCAATAGCGACTTTTGGTTGTCGTTTAACTCTCTGTACACGCTCTCGTTAAAGTGGGTTTCAAAATTGTATTCATCCGGTTCGTAGGGCAAGTCTATAAGAAGTTGAAAAAAAATGGTCATATCTGGCTTAAGAGCGACAAGCATTTTTTCGAGGTTTTGGATCAAATCTGTGTCTTCGTTCCTTACTTTGTCTAAGCCCATTTTATTGGCCATCATACTAAAATACTTTTGCCAGTAAAATTGATCGTAAGACTCAAGTGCACCCCGCAGCTTTTCTTCGTCTGAAATTAATGGGGCAATTGCTCCCGCAAGGCAGGCAAGGTTCCATTTTGCTACCGCTGCCTGTTTGCCAAAAGCATATCTTCTGCCTGGTAAGTCGGTAGTATTTGGAGTGAAATTAGGATCATAGTCGTCGACAAACGAATAAGGGCCGTAGTCAATCGTGAGGCCAAGGATCGACATATTGTCTGTATTCATTACCCCATGTACAAATCCTACACGCAACCATTCTACAATTAAAGCTGTAGTTCGTTCTACTACTTCCTTGTACCATGTCAATACTTTGTCATCTCCCTGTATATGTGGATAATATTGTTCAATCGTCCAGTTAACAAGTTTGGTAAGATTGTCAATTTCCTGCCTGGCAGTCAATATCTCATAGTTACCAAAACGTAGAAAGCTTGGGGCCACCCGCATTACAATTGCTCCCGGTTCATGTTCGGCGTTTCCATCATAAAACATGTCGCGCATTACTCTTTCGCCAGTGGCAACCAGGCTAAGTGCACGGGTGGTTGGCACGCCCAGGTAATGCATAGCTTCACTCATCAGGTATTCGCGCACCGAAGATCTCAGGACTGCTCTGCCATCTGCTCTGCGGCTATATGGTGTTTGGCCCGGCCCTTTCAATTGCAGCTCCCATGTCTTACCGCTTGTCGTTTGCAATTCTCCAAGGGTTATTGCTCGTCCGTCTCCTAACTGCCCCGCCCAATTACCAAATTGATGTCCTGCATAGCAAGCGGCATACGGATACATTGTAGGGGTAACAAGGTTGCCGCCAAGTATATCTATATCGCGCTGTTCTACTGGCTTTTTTATGCCCAGTTCGTTTGCCAGATCTTCACTCCACGCCAGTAGATTTACTTTTTCAACTGGCGTTGGAACCGCTTTGCTGTACAATTTACCTGGCGTTTGACGCGGCAATATGTTTCCGCTCTCATCACCGTCAAAATTGCCTACAAACTTGTTATTGAAATGAATTTCACTTAAACTCTGCATGATGCTGTATTTATCTATCAACTTCTAATGTCTCTATCGCCCTTCTTTGTTGACGAACTATTATTGAAACATACCAGAAATCACGCCATCAACAGCTTTCGCACTTTATCGGTTTCAGACTGGTGCCTTCTTGCTGTAAATCCAAAGAGCTGCGTACCCTAAACTTTTTCTATTGAATTTGTTTAATGTTCTTAATATCCGAACCGTTCCTGATCTCGTCGGTAGCAGTCTTTATAATATTATCACCTTCGTTCAGGTCTCCATATACCTCTACTTTATCGTTTGCTTCGCGTCCTTTTTTCACATCAACCCATTCCGCTTTCCCGTTTACTATACGTATTACAAACACTTTTTCTGTGGAAGATACAAGGGCCGTTTTCGGTATTACAAATGCACTGTCTTTTGCCGGCAGAGGAATATTTACTTCGGCATACATACCCGGCAACAAGCTTTTGTTGTTGTTTTCAACATCCATTTCCAGCCGTTCTGATCTTAGCTTTTCATCCAGGGCTCCCGCCAGGCGTTTTACCTGGGCGCTAAACTTATGCGCCGGCATAGACTTAACATTAAAGGTTACGATATCTTGCTGATGCAGAAGACCGGTGTAAATTTCCGGTACAGAGATCACCAGTCTTAATTTGCGTTGTTGCTGAAGCACAAACATCGGCGTCTCTGAGCCCTTGCCCGATGGACCTACGTATGCACCTGGGTTAATATTGCGGGCTGTGATGACACCAGCAAAAGGTGCCCGGATATCAAGGTAATTTCTGGTTGCACCTACCGCACGAATCGCAGCCTGAGCACCTTCAAGCCTGGCCTTCTCAGAATTAACACGTGCAATTGCCTGGTCAAGATCATTGGGCGAAATAGTACCCGGTGTCTTGCTGGTTTCTAGTAACCTGTCGTATGTTGCTTTGCTCGAAATATAAATAGCCTGGAGTGATTTCAAGTTCGATTGTGCTTCAGACATTCGCGAATTTATTTCAGGGGCTTCCATACTTACCAGCAACTGACCCTGTCTTACCTCCGAACCAACGTCTACGTATAGTTTTTTTACAAAGCTGTTTTCTTTTGCGTAGATCTCCACCTGCTGATAGGGCGTCAATTCACCCGGTACCTGTAACGAAGACGCCAGCATGCCTTTCGTTGCACGCACTACCTCAACAGCCGCAGGTGCTGTTTCTTTTTTTTCTTCAACCGCAACCTCTTTTTTTTCGGCCGATGAGTTACACGCGGTGAAGGTGCTTATAAAAAGCATCACCATTAAAAAGATGGCTGCACTTTTAAAAAGTGTAATCTTAGTTATGTGGAGCATATAAAGTAGGAATATAATGAATACTTTCTTTGTCTTCAGGATCTAGGGAAACCGATTTTATAGAAGCTTTGCCCTGCACCCAGGTAAAAATGAGGGGCAGGATGATAATGGTAACAATGGTAGAGGCTATCAATCCCCCAATAACTGCACGTCCTAATGGTGAAGCCTGGTCACCTCCTTCACCAATGCCGGATGCCATTGGTA
>JALYZZ010000603.1 GCA_030948675.1 Bacteroidota bacterium
ATATAACCCCTAAAACCTTTAATGATCTCCTAAATCATTGGCATTCAAGTATTAAGCGTGGAGATTTTTGCTCACAAAAAACAAGAGGTTTGCATGGTATTGAAAGTATTTTTTCTATTGAAAGGAATCGAACTGGCCCGTTTTTTTTAGTAGGATAAATAACCGTACTTTTTAAATTTTTTAAAAAAATTATAATCATGGAAAAGCAAGATGAGTTAGTAAGCGTTTTAAATGACCTTATAAAAATAAATAACGACCGTGTAGTAGGATATGAAAGAGCGGTGAAAGAAGCAAAAAACCTGGATGTAGATCTAATAGCTGTTTTTAATGAAATGGCTGACCAAAGCCGTAAGTATACTGCACGGTTAGTGCAAGAGGTAGGAAGACTGGGTGGCGAACCAGCACACGATACCACGGTATCGGGCAAGGTGTACAGGGTATGGATGGATCTGAAGGCAGCCATAACAGGTAAAGATCGTGAAACAGTATTAGGTAATTGTGAGTACGGCGAGGATGTAGCACAGCGAGCATATGACGCTGCGCTGGAATCAGATGCTTATATGAGTACCGAGATCAGGCAATTAATCACAAGCCAGAAAAGTGATTTAAAAACATCGCATGATTTGATTAAAAAATATCGTGACCTGCACGAGAAAGTTAGGTAGGTGTATAGAGTGTTTTATTAATTTAGAGAAGAAAGCCGGTTAATTTACCGGCTTTTATTTCTTTAAAATTTATTCGATGACAAAAACAATGGCAAGAAATTTTCAATAATTTTTAAAACCAATTTTATGGAACAAAATTCGGAGTTCATGGAAAATAACGACCTGATACCGCACATGAAGTCATTATCGCTGGTAACAAACAAAATGGTGTTAGACGGTTACGACGACGATTTTAAAATAGCTGATGCAGGTTTAAAATCTCTGAAAACCGAGAAAGTTTATCCTCCTGAAGAAATTAACGTGGTTAACTTTTTTAGATTTGAAGGACAGTCTGACCCCAACGACAATACCATTCTTTATGTCATAGAAACTACTGACGGACGAAAGGGCACACTGATAGATGCTTATGGACCTTATGCAGACAGGAAGCTTGCAGAGTTTATGCAACAGGTAGAAAGTATTCAAAAAAAGGTAACCAAATAGTTATTTCGAGCAGAGAAACTACCGGCAATAGTGGCGGCCCTTTTACTTAAAAAGATTTAAAAGGGAATTGATCGTTTAGCAGAACTACCTGCAAAAAATATAAGCACTTCAGGGTGCTTATATTTTTAATACGCTTACGTCTCTAATCCCTTTGAATATCGTCATCCAGATAAAATTAAAAAACGTTCTGAATTTGTTTCTGGTTAGTAACACTTTTGCAGTTCGCATATTGTCGCCTTCTTTGTTATTGTTCTTCACAATAATATTGGCAAACAAGCTTACAATTCCTTTTTTGCTGTACTGGTCGCCCTTTTTCTTCAGTAGCGATATTTTAAGGTCTCTATAGGGCAGTATTAGTACTCCGTTTGACGTATTTGTGTCAGCGCTCATTGTAAACTTCACCGAATTAATTTCACCCTTTTCTACTTTCATCAAAGCCATCGGTTCGGTCAACTGGTTTAGCAAAGTTGCATCAAACGGGCTGGCTACTGAAGCTTCAGCAGTAAAAGTTCCTTTTTGCCATTGCTGTAAAGAAAATGTAAATCGCCCTGTAAGCGGTATTTGGTCTAAAAAGTTTGTTTTAAAATTGACCCTCATCTGTTCGCCCTGCTTGGGCTTGATAGTAGACAAGTTATTTATGGTTATAGACGAGTTCGAAAACCTAACCCTTCCACTATTTTTTGATGTGGCATTTTTTTCTTTGTACTCAATATTGGTATTACTAATATTAAGCCTATTGATCTCAATTGGCAACCCGAGCTTGTGTATAAGCTGATGAGGATAGGTCATTTGCGGACCCGACTTAGAAATGCTATCGACCGGATATGAGAGATCGCGAAATACTTTTATAGAATTACCGGCAGTACTAATTGCACCTATATTGATTTCACCCTTTACCAGCTTTTCTGCATCTACGTTGTTGCAAGTCAGATTTCTAAACAAAATGTCGAAACGGTCTGTTTGATAGTGAGCCCTTTTTGCAAACGCGGCCTCGTCAAATTGGGGTATTACCTGTAATGTTTTTATGAAGATGCTTTTTGCCAGTGTATTTAATTTTATTCCCGACACTTTGTATTCGTAGAATCGGTCAGCACTTTTTACACTTATTGCATCGTTGCTTAATTCTATTTCTTTTGCCTGGTTAATTAGCTTTCCGTTAAAAGCTGACGTTCGGTCGATACTAAAGTGTTTAATAAGAAAAGCATTGTTTCTTACCACCAAAGGCTTTTCTTTTGTTTTGGAACTTCTGCTTATGTAGGTAATGGCCTTTATACGCAGACTGTTTAATTCAAATCTTCTGATCCAGCCTGTCAGTATCTTTCCCTCTTTTTTCGGCTTTGCTTTGTCTTCTTTCGTTTCATCCACAAGGGTTTCCAACTCGCCCTTATCAAATACTGCCGCATTGATAATTAAATCAGAATTTTCAACTGGTCCTAACCACTCTATGCCATTTAATGCTATTCCTTCAAGTTTTGTTTTAAAAAATCCGCCATTCTTTACCGCGTCATAGCTTATTGATGAAAGCTTCACAATTTTTGAACGTGTGTCAAAAGTTACATTTGATATTTCGGCGGTGTTTCTTTTTTCTCCTAAAATAATCTTGTCTGAATGCACTTGAATCTGCTGGCAAAATAGAGTGCGGGTTCTGTCTTGGTTATAAGTGCTATCAATCGCAACTCCACTTAAATTGACTGATGTATTATAAGTGTGGAACTTAACCTGCTTAGTGAAAAAATCAGTAGCTATTACCTGGCTATTTATTACAGAAACACTATCAGCCTTTATCAGTTTAAACTTCCCTAAAATTTGTTTGTACAATTCTTCCTGCTTTTTCCTTGAATCGGTCTGCTTACTCTGCCCGGGAAAAAGAAATATATTAACTACAGGATCTGTAATAATAATTTCTCTACACTCCATTTGTTTAGACAATAGAGCTTTGGCAGTCTTAAAGGCTACTACTTCAATCGTTGGCACGTAGATATCAAAAATAGCCGGAGCTGCATTAGAGTCTTTGTTGCTGATCATTTGCTGTTGCAAAGAAGTATCACCCTTGATGTAAATGTTTTTGATGTATAAATTGCCTCCAACTTCATCTACTGATATGGAGTCATAATTTATATTGTAGAGCTGGTGCGTTTTATCTTTTACCATCTCCTTGAGCTGGTGATCTAAAAAAGCATGTTTCTTGGCTTTATAAAATATGGTACCAATAATCAGAAATAAACCAATAACAGCAGCAATAACAATGAAGCTTCTCCGTCGTTTTTGAAGTAACATTTCTGGGTGTTTATTAAAACAAAAGCTACAGAAAATACTGTAGCTTAAAATACCTTTGGATGGTAAAACAAATAACCAAAGCTTTAAATGCGTCTTATAAGGGCAAGTAACAATGAAATTATTGCAAGCACTAGCAGAATGTGAATAATACCGCCGGCACTGTAGTAAAAAAAGCCCAATAACCAGCCGATAACTAATATAACAGCTATGATATACAGCAGACTTCTCATATAAAAGTTTCTTAAAGAAATTAAAGAACCATGCCAGTCTTGTCTCAGGCTAAAAATCAATTAAAAATATAACGTAACGTGTTGAAATAAAAGAGGATAGCCGAGTAAAAAAATCCCCACGATAGTCAATATTTTATCACTGGCACGAACTTACTACTATTGATAACTAATAAGGTGTAGATGAAAAAGATTAAGAAATTTTTTCGCGTCCTTAAGGAGGCCGGCGCTGGTTTTAGCCAGGACAATTGTGCCAAGTTAAGTGCGGCTTTATCGTACTATACGATATTTGCAATTGGACCTTTGCTCATAATAATCATATCTCTTTCTGCTCTTTTTTATGGGCGTGATGCTATTGAGGGGCGGTTGTATGGGCAGATAAAAGGTCTAATTGGAAGTGGTGCTGCATTGCAGGTTCAAGAGATTATTAAAAACAGTCAGCACTCGAACAAAGGAGTAATAGGAACGATTATAGGGACGGTAGCCCTGGTGATTGGAGCAACGGGTATTTTTACCGAAATACAGGATTCTATCAACTTCATCTGGTCTTTAAGAGCCAAGCCAAAAAGAGGCATTGTAAAATATCTAATCAATCGGCTGCTTTCTTTTTCCTTAATCGTTAGCCTTGGTTTTTTATTAATCGTGTCTTTGGTTATAAGTGCTTTGCTTGATCTACTGAGTGATCGTCTTACTCATTTTTTTCCTAATACCACCGTCTATATTTTTCAGGGAGTAAATATTGCGATCATTTTTCTCATTATCAGTTTGTTGTTTGCAATCATTTTTAAAGTATTGCCAGATGGCAATATACAGTGGAAAGATGCCTTTGTAGGAGCCTCGTTTACGTCTGTTTTGTTCATTATTGGTAAGGCTGCGATAGGCCTTTATCTTGGAAAAGCTAACCTGGGGGCCACTTATGGCACGGCTGCTTCGGTTATTATTATTCTTGTGTGGGTCTACTATACTTCGTTCATCCTTTATTTCGGCGCTGAGTTTACTAAATCCTACGCGCTTGAGTATGGAGGTGGGATCATTCCCGATGATACTGCCGTTTTTATCATTAAAAGAGAGGCGAAAGAAATAGAAACAATACCTGTAGCGCTTGCAGGCAAAAACAATGAAGCGGCAAAACCGTAGATAATGTAGAAGGATATTTCTAGACATGCTTTGATTTCCTTTTTATTTTACATAGTTGATAATTAACTCCACACACCTGTATTTAGGTTCCCTCTTTGAGTGTTTATGCTCTCAATTTAGGAATAATACAAAAGAATTTAAAAATTCCAACACGCTTTATGCATCTGCCTAAAATGATTTAAAGAATTAATTAACACGGGGTTAGCTGTAGAAATCGTTCCACATGGCAATTTTTTAATGTTAAATTAAAATTAGGTACACTTTTAGAAGTAACTATACTAAAGGATGTTGTATGATTCATAATGATAAAGTTTTACATTTTATTGCTGAAAAGATTGAAGAGATAAACGGGGCTATTTTCTATTGCCACAGTAATAGTCCCTTGAAGATTAATAATACAATTATTCACACCTATAAAGTGGATGATTGCGGCAACATTACTTTTTTTATAAATCGTCCACAACAATTGATCAGCCAGTTTGATCGTGAGTTTCCGGTAGGTTTAAACTATTTTAAAAAAGGCAAAAACTATTTCATGAATATTTTTGGTAGGGCTAGAATTATTCATGATCCTGAAGAGCTTGCTTATCAAACTGACCTTACATCAGAGGAAATAAATAATGCATTGACCACGCATATTTTAATTAAAGTACAAATTTTGAAAGTGGATTTTTACGACAACAACTACGAAAAAAAGAACCTAATTCTTAAGAAGGTGTGGTCTATCTTCTCGTCATTATTTGACTCCGTCGGAGCTGCTTCAAGAAGTTACGATTTTAGCGGACCGGCAGTACATAATTATGGGTTCTAGAGAGCCATGTCCGCTTATGTCATGCGTTTCATCTCCAGACGTAAATGGTGCTTTCAATTCTATTAGCCGGTAAGCTTTCTTTTGCTTCATGCATTCTTCCTGGTGTAATTTATCGATAACGAAGGCGGCTTATTGGACATTCACTACCACGCAGATTACTAGCTTTCTGTTGTCCGTGAGGAAATGACAACAGTACTTCTTTCTTACGCTTTTTTAAATCCGATAATAAAAGACGTTCCTTTATTTACTTCTGATTGAACATCGATATGTGCGTTGTGAGACTGAATAACGTTAAGCGTTGAAGCTAATCCAAGACCCATTCCATTTCTTTTGGAAGTGAAGTATGGCTCAAATAAGCGGGCCATATTTTCATCGCTAATGCCACTGCCGTTGTCACTAATTTCAACAAAATATTCTTCCTCAACTGCATACACCGCAATCTTCAAAATCCCTGTTCCCTCCTCCATCGCTTCGACTGCGTTAATAATGATATTTAAAAACGCAAGTTGAATTTTCTCCGGATCAAGTAGCACATAGCAATCATGTTCAGGGTAAGAAACCTGTAGATCTATTCTTTTCAGCGTCATTCGATCTACAGCAGCAGATATAGCATTGTCTATTGCTGCCTGGAGGGATATTTTATGTAAATTGATTTGAGAAGAAAGCCTGGCAGAATTGAGCAACTCGGTAATTAGGTCTCCAATTCTTTTGCCATTGCGCTGCACAATTTCGAGATAGAGTTTCGAGTCGTCGTCGTTGGCCTGTTGCATCAACTGCTCTATGGAAAGGTTAATATTATTTAGAGGGTTTCGCACTTCATGCGCTAGTGTGCGTACGAGTCGACCGGTGGCTGCAAGTTTTTCGGCCTGCAGTGATGTTTTTTCTGCCTTTTTCCGGCTGGTATTATCATGTATAATACCTTGAATGTACTTGTCAGCGTTGTTACTAATCTCTATCGATGCCGATATAATACAATTCTTAATTTCTGCATTTTTAGACAATAAATCTACCTCGTAATCGTAGAACTCCCCGATCTCGTTCAATACATCGGCAAAGTAGGTTCTGTCACTTTTATTTTTGAAAAGTGAAAATATATCCAGTTGTATTAGTTCTTCAAGCTCATAATCAAGAAGCTCAGTAGCTGCGTAATTAATCTCTGCTATTCTAAACTCGGTATCCGTAATAAAAACAATGTCTTTTGACTTTTCAAAAATACTTCTGTACCGTCTTTCGTTGGCTTTTAGCGCTTGTATTGACGCAGCTCTTTCAAGCGAATAACGAATGCATCTTTCAAGCTTTTCTGTGTTTAATTCTGATTTTATCAGGTAGTCATAGGCTCCACTCTCCATTGCCTTCACATCTATTTCCTGGGTTCCTTTACCGGTCAGTAGTATGATTGGCGCATCGCAGCCGCGGGCTATAGCATCGTTGAGCAGATCCATCCCTGTTTTTATTCCAAGGCGATAGTCAACAAAATAGATGTCGTACTCATTAGAAACAAGCTTCTTTAAAGCGTCATTGTAATTGTAAGACCAGTCAACAATAAAGTTATTAGAAGGTATCGCTTTTATATACTCAGATGTAATGAAAAAATCGTCTTCGTCATCATCAACTATTAGTATTCGTTTTTCGTCGTTAT
>JALYZZ010000618.1 GCA_030948675.1 Bacteroidota bacterium
CCGGCTCCCAATCCGGCTAATCCTCCTTTTACGCTAAAAGTACTTGGAGAGAATATCGGTACAAATACTGTTATTTATATTAACGCCACTCCGTTAACTACTTCTATTATAAGTAACACAGAAGCCCGGGCAACCATCACAACTTTTACAGGCAATCCAACCATCAGGTTATATACGCCTCCTTTAATTGCTGGTGGCTTAGATGGTGGTTTTTCTAACGGTAAAAGTTTTGTAAGTAAACCTCTGATTACAGTTACTGCCAATAATGCAACAAAAAAGTATGGCGAAAATAATCCTGTATTTTCTTCGACCGTAATAATGAATGGCCTTCCTTTACCATCTGGGATATCTCTTGCAAGTCTTAGGTTGGATAATATAAGTTATGCTACTAATGCAAACCTAAATGATGGCGTTAATAATTATTACATCCAGCCATTAAATCCGCTTGCCCTGCCCCTGGATCAGAGTTTATTAAATGCGTACAATTACGAGTTTGTGAACGGTGTTCTTTCCATCCAAAAGATGCCTTTGACAATTACTCCAAATAATAAAACAATTAAGTACGGCGAATATGCGGGCGATGTCACGTTTAATTACCAATTTAATCAGGCAAACATGTCTGCTACTCAAATCAGCAGCATGCTCGATTTAATAAAAGCAGGGCATAAAAAGATTTTATCTGACAATGCCCTCGCAGTATTCAATGGCTTTAATACTGCTACTCCTTCACTTTCCGAGGCGGATCTTACCAACATGAGCATTATGACATCGTTTCAATCTGCAAAAAATGCAAGAAGATTTATGCTAAGCGATGGTCGCCTGGTGCCCATTCCAAATACCCTTCCAATCACCCGATTTGGACTTGAAAGATACCTGATTGACGTATCGGCTCAATCGCTCAATAATTACAAAAGCACGCCGAATCAACTTACGCTCGCTAGTGCGTTTCCAGGAGGACCGCTTAGGGGACTTGTTAATAGCAATACTGTTGCCGGCGGTGGTGTAACAACTTCAGCAAATGGTCAGCTACTTACTATGTCTAACGGGCAGTTGTTAACCATGTCCAACGGGCAATTATTAATGTTGAGTAATGGCCAGTTGCTGACCATCTCAAACAACGGTAGTGTCACCAGTAATTTGGTCCCTATGCTAAATGGACAATTGCTAACACTTTCTAATGGCGTGTTAGAGCCTTTGGCAGACGGTCAGCTTGCAGTGTTAGTGGATGGCGAAATAAAATCAGTAAACAGTGTATCTGTTACAACAAACCACGAGGTAGTTGCAACCTTGACAAGCGGTCAGTTATTAACTCTTTCTAACGGGCAACTGCTCACACTTTCAAATGGTCAATTACTTACTATTTCTAACGGCCAGTTATTAACGCTTGCAAATAGTCAATTAGTAACTTTATCAAATGGTGAAGTAGCAACCCTCACCAACGGTCAGTTGTTAACACTTTCAAATGGTCAGCTATTAACTCTTTCAAATGGTCAGCTACTAACTCTTTCAAATGGAGGATCAATTACACTTTCCAATGGGCAATTATTAACTCTTTCTAATGGTCAGTTGCTTACTATATCAAATGGGCAACTGCTGACTATTTCTAATGGAGAAATGTTTACCATTGCTAACGGTGGAATACAGGTGGTAAATAATGTAAGCGTATCGTCTGCTGGAAGCCTAAGCCTATCCCTGGCTAATGGCCAATTGCTAACACTTTCAAATGGTCAATTGCTAACCCTTTCAAATGGTCAGTTGCTTACCCTTTCAAATGGTCAACTACTTACAATTTCTAATGGACAGTTGCTTACCCTTTCAAACGGACGATTACTAACTATTTCTAACAGTACCCAGTTACAAACTCTTGCCAACGGCCAACTACTTACCATTTCAAATACGGGTAGTGGAGCGGGGATTGGCAATGCCAAACCTTTGGTAATAGTTGACCAAGCAGACATAAGCTTACAGAGAGGTGCAATGGGTGGAATGTTTTCAGTTAATATGATTACCGGCTTAGACGTAGGCACACAAAAACTTATTCCGGGTACTTTTATTAATAGCAATTTTGATATAACGTATGGGCTAGGTACTGTTGAAATTACCAAAGCGCCAGTATCTATAACAGCAGATGTCAAATATATAAATCAGGGAAGCCCACTTCCTGTGTTTACTTCTTCGTTGGTTGGCTTAAGTTATAATGATGTCATATCTGGTATCAACTATTCAGCTCGCACAGTTAATACATCAGTTGCAGGAGTATATAATAACATGCCTTCTCTAGCAACATCAACTTATCCTAATTATGAAATCATATTCGTTACAGGTAAATTTTATGTCAATCCCTACGGGCCAGGAGCTAAAAAAGTACAACCAAAATTAGAGTGTGTTGAACAGGTTTCAAACATGCCTGGATTTGGTTACGTAGCTCATTTCTCGTATGAAAATAAAAATAGTACTCCTTTCTATGTACCCCTTGGAGCAGATAATAGTATAGTTGCAAGCGGCCCATACTCAGGAACTCCGCCGGTTGCTTTTGCTGCAGGTTCAGGCTCTTTTAATATTTTCTTTGATGGTAAAAAGATGACATGGACACTTAAGACAAATGAGGGACAACAAAAAACTGCCATGGCAAGTGATGCCAGTTCTTCATCTAACAGATGTAATTCAAAATCAATAACAGCAGCCTCTGTAATGATCGAGACAACAGAAGCCATGAGCAATTATGAAACGTCAACGATTTATCCGAACCCTGTTATCAACCAGCTTACCCTAACTTCTGCTTTACCTATATCATCTGACAAGGATGTATTGATTACAGATGTTAACGGACGGTCAATCCCTATTGCGGGATTAAGGAGAATTTCGACCAACGTTGTTGTATTAAATGTTGCAGGCCTTCAGAAGGGAGTTTACTTCCTGCGATTAAAAACCAGTGACAGTTTTAGGACTTTCCGTTTTATAAAACTTTAGCGATGAATGAAGTGGTAGTTGACCACTTCATTTATTAGACATATTTTTAGATTGAGTTTGTAATTCAAAAACTACTGTTTATGAAATACACAAAGCCACTTTTGCTCATTTTTATCTTTGCTGTCAACGTACAATGTTGGGCACGAACGCCTAAAGAAGATACGACTTTTGTAAACAATCTTTTGCAACAAAGCAAAAGTCATTTCAATGATGACCCAGCCACTGCCGTTAACTTATCTAAACAAGCACAAAATATTTCCAGGAGAATTAAATTTTTAAAAGGAGAAGCTTACGCACTGAAAAATCTTGGATTAATTAGCCAGGTACAAGGTAAATATTTGGAAACACTTGACTATTTCGAACAGTCTTTAAAGATTTTTAGAAATCAAAAAGATAACATTGGAATAGCCAATCTCTTAAACAATATCGGCAGTGTTTATGCAAATCAGGGTGACGATGCGAAGGCTTTGGAGTATTGCTTAGAGTCCTTAAAAATAGCTGAGGAGACCAAGGATAAAATGAGGATTATGTCGGCGCTTGTGAATATCGGGAGTATCTATTATAATAAAAAGGATCCAAGGGCGGTGAGCTACCTGGCAAAGGCTTTGCCTTTGAGTGAAGAGATGGGTAATAAAGAAGCTTTTGGAGTGATAGCTGTAAATATCGGAGAAACCTATTTTGATAATGGTGACAATGATAAAGCTTTACTCTATTATCAAAAAGCGCTTACTGCAAACGATAATTCTGAAAGCGCTGCCTTTGCATACAACGGCATAGGAAAGTTATATCTTAAAAAAGGAAACTATGAGGCGGCTCTGCGCAATCACGAAAAGGCAATGTCTATTTCTAAAAAGACAGATGACAAGCTGCAACAGATCAGAGCACTGAAAGGCATTGCAAACATAGATGTTCAAAGAAAAAATTATCGCGCTGCTATTGATGGTTATCAGGCCGCTAAAGCACTTGCGGAAGAGGCAAAAGCGAATGTAGAGCTAAAGGAGATTTACGGAGAGATGGCCGATATTTATTCTAAAACAGGCAACTACTCCAAGGCTTTCCAGATGAAGAGCATGTACGCGAATATCAAAGACTCGCTGTACAATATTGAAACTGCAAAAAAACTGAAGGACTTTCAATTCGATTTTGATTTGACAAAGAAACAGGGAGAAATAAACCTGCTCACAAAAGATAAAAAATTAACTGAAGCTGAAGTGCAACGGCAGCGCCTCGCCAGAAATACACTTGCAATAGGCGCTGTGTTACTTTTAATCATTGCATTCGTTATTTATAGAAACTACCGCATAAAAGTAAAAACCAATAAAATTTTAGATACCCAAAAAGATCAAATCGAAAGGCTATTACTTGACATTCTACCCAGGGAAGTGGCAAACGAATTACAAACGACGGGACGTGTAACACCAAAACACTACTCTAGTATTTCGGTATTGTTTACTGACTTCAAAAATTTTACAGCAATTGCTGAAAAAATGACTCCGGGTGACCTTGTGGAAGAATTAAATACCTGCTTTATGGCTTTTGATGGCATAATAGAAAGACATGGGCTTGAAAAAATAAAAACAATTGGAGACTCGTATATGTGTGCAGGTGGGCTGTCGTCATCAGACAACAATCATGTATACGAGATAGTTAAAGCGGGATTGGATATTCAAAAGTATATTGAAGATTATAATGACTATTGCAAAAAGTCTGACCGTGAGTGTTGGGCTATAAGAGTGGGCGTACATGTTGGACCGGTTGTAGCTGGCGTGGTGGGCAAGAAGAAGTACGCCTACGACATTTGGGGCAACACTGTGAATATAGCAAGCAGGATGGAAAGCAATGGAGCACCAGAGATGGTAAATATTTCTAACACCGTTTACGAGTTGGTAAAAGACCGTTTTGAATGTAGCTATCGTGGTAAAATTTATGCTAAGAACGTAGGAGACATTGATATGTACTTTGTAGATTACAAAAAGAACCTTGAAAAAACAGCCGCTGCGAACGAAAATGAATTTCCTTTAAAATCTTCATCCGAACCGTCGTTAATTGTATAAGTATCCACTTCAGCTATTGGTTATTGCTGTAGCCAGATAAATTTGAAAAAAACAGGCAGTCAATCTTTTCAACAACAGTAACCCGCCGAGCAAAGCAAAAAAGTACAAGAGTGCGACGCAATAAAAATGCATACGAATGAGCAGACCAAAAAAATTCTCAGTTAGCTTCTTATCAAAACTATTAATTAAAAAGCCTCACCAAGATTAAGCACAAGGGTAGAATAACCTTTACTAACGGCATAATCAATGGCAATGTTGGTATTTGACCGCTTATTGAACTTAACCCGCAAACCGGCACCTATGGCAGGATGAGGCCCGCTAAGAGTGCCGTTAGCAGGGCTTGTAGTAACATTGGAATTAAGGAAAACAACATACCCCAGCAACCCATCATCCCGAAGATCGCTACGGTATTCGCCTTCCAGGTAAAATAAGCTTTTACCGCGATAGCGGTTCTGCTCAATGCCTCTGCCAGAGCGCTGGTATGGCTCGTAGCCGATTGCAGGCAAATCAAGATAAGGCGTGCTATTGTTGATAGTGGTCCACAAATAGCTCCAAAATGCTAATGTATGTCTCTTTTGACCCGGTAAAGAAATGTACTTCCTTCCATCAAGATAAACTGAACTCCACTTATCGCTACCGTTGCCTAAAAAGGAAGGGTTAACGCGGTAAATAAAATTTAGATAGGCGCCGGGCAAAGGATTGAAAGAATTGTTTCTGGTGTCGTAAAGCAAATTGAAGGTAATACCTGAAGAAAGAGAATTTTGATGGGAAGTTGTCCCATGGTCATATCCTAGAAACTTCGACAGGGCTACTGTATCACCAATGGTTTCTAAATTAAGGTGATAATCTAAGTTGTAACCAATACCCGCCAACAGATACGGTTTTATCTCTTTTAGCACAGTCTGGTAAAAACGAAAATATTTATAGCTTATTAATACTTTAGAGCTTTGCTGGTTCGCTGGGTTTACACCATACACATACTCTGGAAACAAAGAAAAACGGGTTTCTCCCTGCACATTGTATTTGTTCTTGTTAGTATAAATATTATTTCGAAACGCAATTGAATAACGCCCTTTGAAATTAAGATAGGGGATGAAATCAACGCTGGATAAATTCGTGTTTCTCCTGCTACCAAGATAAAAACCAGCCGATGTTGACGTAATTAAAGCCTTTCCGCCACCCGGTACAGACCCTGAAGTAGGTACTAAAGAAAAATAGATTTTCTTTCTACTTCTTTTTTGAATGCGTGCAGGACTGTATTTGAATGTCGACTTAAAGACGTCGATAAGATCGCGCTTATTGGTCGTATCAATATCATCGTTATCAGGGTTGATTTGCTGTGCTACCGAATGCAACGGAATAACAGAGAAAAAGATCAACACAACTAAGGAAAATAACCCAATAGTAGTTTTAAAATTATTAAAACAACCGGATGAACGGTTATATCGAGGTTTGCAGTAGAGAGTCATACATTCTAAAAAATACTATAATCATGCCCGCGAACCAGTCTCTTTACCCGTTGTATGCATTGTGAAGACCGGGTAATACATCATTTTGAGATAAGCCCGGATACTATATTAATACTTAAAGCAACTATTACTGTATTATAAGCAAAGGAAAGAAGACCATGTAAAAGAGCTAATCTGCGAATTTTTCTGGAATTAATCACCACATCAGAAACCTGAAAAGTCATGCCAAGCACAAACGAAAAATAAGCAAAATCTAAATAATCAGGCTCCTTCTCGTTTGGGAAATCCAGGCCAAAAGCCCCCGGCTGTTTATCGATGTGAGTTGATACATCTTGCATATAATAAAGATGTGCATAGCGGAGAGTAAATATTGTATGTACGAGAGTCCACGAACAAAAAACTGATGTGAAGGCTAACAAAATATGCAAGCTCAAATTGTGCCTTGACTCATTTGGAATAGATTGAAGAAGAACTATTATCGCAAACAAACTTATAAACGCCGCAAATACAACAAAGAAAAATATGAAGGGCAGACTAGAGTCTTCCTTTTCTGCAAACATCTTAACCTCACGCGGATGAAATGAAAAAATAATAATCCATGAAAACAATAAATGGAAGATGGCAAACGAAATCCAACCAAACATAAAAGAAACAATAGTTGAACTAGAACTTTTGGTGATAAAAAAAACAGCTAATCCAATGATAACCGAGATGCCCAATCTTAATTGCCTGTTGTAAAGAAAATTCTTAAAAGCCCGTTTACTTTTTTCCATAAAAAACTATTGTTGTGTAGAAGCTGTCTGAAATTGTCTTAACCCATTACCTGCTCTTTCCCTCTTTATAAACTCTTGTATTTCTTTGCCGTTCACATCTTTGCTAAGAGTTTACGGTGAAAGGCAACCCAAAGAGCACAAAGTAGTACCTTTTGAGGTCTTACATCACCCTCTAGGAAATGAACACTTGTGTCTTTGACCAGACAAAAATGTACTTATTATTAATTCATATCACCTGCACCTCATTTATTTTCCATTTTAAAAAAATCGTTCAATTCCCAGACATTGAGAATGTATCCTCTATATTTTGACATTACATTTCTTCCTGTTATATTTAGTTATTACTAACCAAAATTAATAACAATGAGCTTTTCATCAGAATTTAGAGAATTTGCTTTAAAAGGCAACGTCATGGATCTTGCAGTCGGCGTAATCATCGGTGCGGCTTTTGCCAAAATCATTGATGCTTTAGTTACAGATATCATTATGCCAATTGCCGGGCTAATTGTCGGCCCTGAAGGTTTTGTCAATTCTTACATTTCACTTTCGCCTGTAGTAACTGCAGCCAAAAATAAAAACCCGGCCCTTTCATTAGAAGAAGCGAGGAAACTTGGTAACGTACTTGCCTGGGGACATTTTCTAACGGTGATAATAGACTTCGCAATACTTGCTTTGATCATATTTATGATGGTAAAAGCGATGAACAGGCTGAAAACACGGAGCACAGTTGTTGTAGTAACGGCTTAAGTGTTTTTTGCCAATAAAAAAGCCCTGTTAGCAGCAGGGCTTTTTTATTGACAAAAATTCATTCGGTGTCTACAACAACAGATGCATCCATATATCCGGTATACCCATGCACTTACCCAAATATTTCATTCAGTAAACCTGCAAGACGAACACCCCCCTTTAGAAGCTGCTCATTGAGTGTTTTTAAATGCAAATAGTTGTATTCGTAGCCCAATTTTGGCTCTGGCTGTTTCAGCTCTTTATGCAACGCTTCGCTTATTTGGTATGAGTCAAAGAACCAGTTGCTCAAAGGCGACTGTTGCCACTGCCTGCGTTGTTCGTCTGTTGTAAAATTAATAGCCCTTGTATATTCGGTATAGCTTAGATCCTGGCCTTCTATTAGCTGTTCATCCCATACCCTATGCATATTCGATGATTGTCCAAACCAAAAAACTTTAATGTCGTTTCCACCCTTGTCACCATTTGCGCTAGAATGAAACGGCTGATGTATGTCGCCAACAATATGTATCAGCAACCGCAAATACATTAGTTTTTCGTTTTGTGCAAGTTTCTTGTTTTTAAGTTGGGCAATAAGAAAATTGAGACGGGTATAGGCATCAACAGCAGTGTCTTTTTGTAGCACAGCCTGCATCTGAATCGCGTTTAAGCCTTTGTCTACGTCTAAATAGTGCCATGGGTTTAAATATCGAAAAGCCGTATCAGATTTAATGAAATCAGCCCAATTACTTGCAAGGGCAATGGTTTCATTTCCAAGTATTTTCTTTATCTCCCTGCTTGCCCTACCTGTTAAATAAGAACTGGCAACTTCGCCTATTATCCTGTGCCCGAGCATGCCCCACGCAAATGACTGGCAAGGCAGGTAAAAAAACAAAGCGGTAAACAACACACCGCTACGAACTACCCTTCCCAAATGTTTTAGTCTCATTATTTATATTAACTTTTATTGCCGTAAAAGTATCATTTATCCTGTTTGTATTAGCAAATTCATTCTTATTAATCAGGAAGTAATAAAATAGCAACTTGCCTACATTAACCTCTGCCCTATTGCATGTGCACTTGCAACTGCCCGTGGTTTTCTTAATATATGTCTAAACTTCTAAGTAATGCCTATTATTGGCATATCGTTAGAAGTTTATTTCGTTCGTTTTCTCGTATTTACACTAAAATCATTATTTGTTCCCATGAAGAAATACATTGTTACATTGTCAACGCTTCTCATCCTTTTTATAACTTCCTGTAAAAAGGAAGTTGCCCGGGAGCCAGCCGCTACCACTACCACGACTGCCGCTGCTTCCCAGTCAGACCTGCTGAAAGATTCCGTTTACCTTTACACCAAGGAGATTTATCTATGGCAGGATGTGCTTCCTTCTTACGAAGTTTTTAATCCCGGAAAGTACACAGGCACCACCGATCTGGATGCGGCGACTGCCGAAATGAATGGGATTCGTGCCCTTCAGCCACTCGACCGGTTTAGTTTTGTAACTACCAAAGAAGCCTCAGATGGCCTGCAAACAGGTGCAGCAGTGGATTATGGATTTTTTGTTAAAGCAGCCGCAGCAGATAAGGCTGGGCCTATTGACTCAGTACGGTGGTATGTAGAGTATGCTTTTGATCAAAGCAACGCAGGCACATCGGGTGTTAGCAGAGGTTGGTACATTAAAAAGATTAACAATACACCAATTACTTACTCTCAGGCAAGCATCGATATCTTAAACCAAACCTTCTTTGGTACCGGTAACAGCGCTTCTTTTGAATTTGTAAAGCAAGATGGCAGTACTGTTACGCTAAATCTCAGCAAGACAAGTTTCACATCAAACTCGGTTTTATACAAAACCGTTATCAATGCCGGAAGTAAAAAAGTAGGCTATTTTGTATTCAAACAATTTTTTGGCGCTCCTTCTGTAACCGAATTAAATAATGTTTTTAGCTATTTCAAATCTCAGGGCGTTAGCGAACTGGTAGTAGATCTTCGCTACAACCCGGGCGGGTCTACCAGTACACAAGAGACACTGGCAAACCTGATTGCGCCTGCGTCGGCCAATAATCAGGTCATGTACAAATATGTCTTTAATTCTAACCTGCAACAGGGTAAATTTCCATTGCTGCAAAAGAAAACAGGGTATGGAAGCACCTCGTTTACTGAAGCAAACAACACCCAAACCTTCACAAATACCGGTAGTCTTAATCTTAGCCAGGTGTTTTTTATAGTTACCCATGGCACCGCCTCCGCGAGCGAATTATTGATCAACAATTTAAAACCGTATATGAGTGTAAAACTTATCGGCGATACAACTTATGGTAAGCCTGTGGGTTTTTTTCCTGTTAATATTTATAATTATTCCATTTACCCAATATCCTTTAAAACTGTAAACAGTGCCGGTAATGCTGATTACTATCATGGTTTTGCGCCCGATAAATCTGCTCCTGACGGGGTCAACAAAAGTTGGGGCGATGTAACTGAACCCTCTCTTGCCAGTGCGCTTACTTACATCAATACCGGTGCATTTCGTACCATTGAAAGCAACGATCAACAATACAAGAGCCAGATGAAGACACAGCAAACGCTTGAACCGCTAAACCGCGAGATAGAAAAAAACAGGTTTGTGGGGATGTTTATAGAAAAACATTAAAGAAGTGAATTGATAATTAAAAAAGTCCATGCCTCTTGACATGGACTTTTTTAATTAACCCGACAACAGCAATACAATCAAACATTGTTGCGTCGCACAGCGTGTACTGAATCAATCCTTTCAGCTTTTTTTTACCGGCTATCAACCACCGTACACCAACAGCCATTAGTAAAGCTTACATCAATTCTGTCTGGATTTCATCAGCTCTTTCTTGCAGATCGATGCCTTGTAAGTTTTCCGCTTTTGTTGCAATTATCCACGGCCTTCTTATCAGCTTCCGAACGCTCTTTATCCAATGGCTCCAGCAGTTCCGGCTTTGCCGATAATTGTTTCTGCTGCATTTCTTTTTCAAGATGTTTGTCAGCCTTTATTTCATTCTGCTCAGTAGTTTTACCGGGCAATTTATCTTTAGAGGTTTGAGCAAAAACAAGCGAAAAACTAAAGAGGGAGGCAACTACCAATAGCGTACTTTTTCTCATGGTTTCAAATTATCAATATAAGACTTCCATCTCTGCTAAAAGATTAACAGCGCTTCATCGGCTTATTTTTATAGCCTCGGCACCCAGATCTCATTCGTGCACAGCTTGCTGCCACAATTTACCTATTCGCTCCCGGCATTCCGTGCTCACTGCTTTAAAGCCGGCGCTTGCAGA
>JALYZZ010000619.1 GCA_030948675.1 Bacteroidota bacterium
AAACTAGCCAAGGGGCAGTACATCATTCTGTTTACCTACCCTGCTTACGCCGATTATATTGATAAGGTTAATGTAGACGAAAATGAAAATAAATTGATGGGAAGGATTATGCTGACGCTGAAGTCAAAAATTTTGGAAGAGGTGTTAGTGAAATCAAAGGTTCCGGCGATGCGCATGAGAGGCGATACCACCGAGTACACAGCAGACAGCTTTAAAGTGCGCGAAGGCGCATCTGTTGAGGAGATGCTGCGTAAGCTGCCGGGACTGCAGGTTGATAAAGACGGAAAGATAACAGCACAGGGAGAAGAGGTAAAGAAAGTACTGGTAGACGGTGAGGAATTTTTTGGTAATGATCCTACAATGGCTACAAAAAACCTGCAGGCAAATACAATCAACAAGGTGCAGGTCTACGATAAAAAAAGTGATCAGGCAGTCTTTTCAGGAATTGATGATGGGCAAAAGACTAAAACAATAAACCTGACAATGAAAGACAATTTCAAAAAAGGTTATTTCGGCAAGTTAGAAGTAGCTGGTGGTTTAAACGATCGGTGGAATAACACATTAATGTTAAACGCTTTTAAAGCCAAACGAAAACTATCGGTGTATGGCATTATGAGCAGTACGGGTAAAACCGGCCTTGATTGGGGAGAGCAAGAGAAGTTTGGCGAAGGCCTGGACATGCAATTGAGTGACGATGGAGGCATATATATAACCAGCGGAGGCGACGAACTTAACCAGTCGTCTTTTCGGGGGCAGGGTATTCCCCGCAGTTGGAGCACCGGCATTAATTATGGCAACAAATTTAACAACGACAAGCAGACTGTTAACGGTAGCTACAGGTACAATAAGCTAATGAATGAGGGAGATGCAAATACGTACTCCCAGTTTATTTTACCCGATACCGTTTTCTACCAAAGAGATAACAATAGCTTCACCAGCAGCAAGCAAAGAAATTCGGCAAATGGAATTTTCGATGTACAAATAGACAGCTTCACATCAGTTAAAATAAAAGCAAACGGATATACAGGCTCAGATATGTCTGTGAGCAATTACCTCGCACAATCCATTAATAAGGCAGGTAGCGTTGTTAACACAAGCAACCGTTTAATTACATCAAATGGTACTAATAGCAGCTTTAACAGCAACATGATTTTGCGCAAGCGATTTAAAAAGATTGGCCGGACAGTTTCACTTAGTTTAATCCAGGAATACCTGCAAACAAAAACGACAGGCTTTCTAAATTCGGTTAATGACTTTTATGATAAAAATGAGCGCATCATCAATACCAGCAGTGTTGATCAGATGAAACTGTACGATGTAAATACCCTTACTACTTCGGGCCGTCTGGTGTACACGGAGCCCGTAGTAAAAAATGTATTTCTCGAATTGAATTATGGACTAAAAGTAAATAACAGTGAATCTAAAAAGTTCTCTTACGATAAAAACCTGACGGGTAAATACGAAGCATTGAATGATACGTTTAGCAACAACTATAACTACAATATACTTACCAACAGTGGAGGAATGGCGTGGAGATTAAACAGTAAAAAGCTGAATGTAGGTGTAGGAAGTGATGTTGCAGTTGCAAACTTTACCCAGGAAGATGCACTTAAACATAGTACTGTTAAGTACAGCTATACAAACTTATTTCCCCGCACCAACATCAACTATAAATTTAGCTCTAACAGTGGTCTTTATTTTTCTTACAATGGTAATACGCAGCAACCAACTATTCAACAAATACAACCAGTTAGAGATAATACTAACACGCTTAACATTTTTGTTGGTAACCCAAATCTTAAACAATCTTTTCAAAACAGGTTCAATGTCAGCTACAATTCTTACAAAGTGCTTTCTCAGCAAAACATTTATTTCTACTCAAATTTCAACACCATCGCAAATGCAGTTACTACCAGCCAGTTAACTGCAACTTCCGGCGACAGTGTTGGTAAAACAATTTATCAATACATTAATGTAAATGGAAACTTTAATGGCAACGTTACGGGTGGCTATTCATTTAAATGGATAAAGCCTGATGTTAGAATAAATGTTGGATTAAACATGAATGTTAACCGCAATAATAACATTGTAAACAAGCTAAAAAATGTTACAAATAATGAAAGTGCTGGTATACGGCTGGGTTTTAATAAGTACGTAGAAAAAAAGTTTGGTTTTTATCTTGGATCGAATATTACCTACAACACCTCTAATTCATCCATCAGGCCCGATGTCAAGACCCATTATATCAGTCAAAATCACTTTTTAAATTTCAACTACACGCTGCCCTGGAAATTTGAAATTAATACAGACATCAATGCCGATTTCAGACAAAAAATTGATGCCACTGATAACAACAATAATGTAATTGTCTGGAATGCATATATCGGGCGGAAGGTTTTTAAAAACGACAAAGGATTAATTAGTATACGAGGCAACGACATTTTAGATCAAAACAAGGGCTTTAATCGGTTCATTGGTTCAAACGTAATTACTGAAAACTCTTATACCACTTTAAGAAGATATTTTATGTTGAATTTTACCTGGAATTTTTCTAAAACCCCTGGTGGAGCACCTGTTAAATAGAAAAGTATATGAGAACGTTATACCTGGTTGCAAGCATGTTTATATCAATGGTGTCAGTGAATGCGCAACAAATATTTATTGAAAAAGGAAAAATAGAGTTTGAAAGAGTGACTAACGTACATAAACGGCTGGAAGATCAGATGGATGGAGAGGATAATTCATTTTACGATGCGTTAAAGAAACAGTTGCCGCAGTTGAAATCGTCTTATTTTGATCTTTATTTTGACCACGACAAAACCTTGTACACACCAGGTCGTGAGGTAGAAGTTGCCAGAAAAGTGCCCGATTGGCTGGCTGGGCCGGCAGAAGATAATATCGTGTACAGTGATTTGGGTGCCCACATATTTAATAGTCAAAAAACTGTTTTTGAAACTACCTACAATATCCAAGACAGCCTTAGAAAGGCCGAATGGAAAATAACCTCTGATACACGTACAATCGCAGGGTTTGAATGCCGGAAAGCGACGACCACAATAATGGACTCAGTATTTGTATTTGCTTTTTATACAGATCAGATTGTTACACGCGGTGGGCCAGAGTCATTTGCTGGACTGCCTGGCATGATACTCGGTGTTGCCATTCCAAGAATGCACACCACATGGTTTGCAACAAAACTAGTGACTTCGGATCCAAAACTGAATGCACTTGCGCCTCCCAAAAAAGGTAAGAAAACAAATGTGCGCGATCTAAAGACTACACTATTTAATTCAATGAAGCAATGGGGAAAGTATGGACAGAGAAATACCTGGAGCATTATGATTTAAGCCGGTTGAATATGTTCTTGCTTGTTCGATTTGTTAATTAGCATCCGGATGATAATTGCAGATATTTATAATAATCTCTCTTGCTTTACATGAATAAAACAGGCCGGTTTGGCTGCCGCCTGTCATGAATTAAAGCAATTTTTGCTCATTAAGATTTTTGCGGCTTTCTATTAATTTGCCCAGCGTAAAGGCAAGCGGAGTAGCGCCTTTACCCTGCTCAATCCACAACTTCTTTTTTATCCCCTCACTCCTGAGCTTTACTTCACGCTCGTCAAGATGAACTATAAAACAATTTTCATTTGAACCAACATCCTGAGAAACCAATATTTCTTTTTCACCATCATAAATGTAAAAGCTGGGGGGCAAGTGAGGCATAGAGTTGAATTAAAAATTTAATTAAATTCAAAACTATGTTAACAAAAACTAAAAGCAGCAGTGGTTTTACCATGTGTTTTTACGATTTCTATAATAAATCTCTTATTCTGTTAACTATTATTTTTTCAAGTGCCAGTAACTGGTACGTCTGCGCCTTTTTTTATTAGTTCGCCCCGAGTTTTAGCTTTTATCTATTGTTCTAACAAACATGATTGTTTTGTTTTTATCAGCAGGTGCCTCTCTATAGTATTGCTCATAATAGTCTTTTGTCATCAATTCTACCTTGTAAGAATATTTATCGTTTGCTTTGTTGTGAAAAAGTCTATTTACTGAAGCGCCTATAAAATCAGTCTTAGAATAATTACGGAGAATACTATTGGCTACCTTCTGTCCGTCTATCCAAACTCTATAAACTGAACCATTTTCCCAATCTTCTAATTGTTTATCGGTTGGAGAAATCTGGGGTGGAGGGGGAATATTTGGCCTAAAACCTACTAACTGATCAGCTTGCTGTTTTTTACTCATTTTCTTATACAGCATTTCGAGCCTCGAGCGGTCTGCCTCGGTGATTTTAGAATTAAAATCTTCCTTTCCTTTTTTGCTGTTCAATTCATACCTGGTAACGATTGAGTTGTATGCCCCAATAATTTGTTTTGGCGCGTCTTTTTGACTTGATTGTATCTGTTGTTTACTAATGCCTGTCATCATTTTATTTCTCCGAGACTGGCCTTTAGCAGATACGGAAAAAATAATTATTAGCAGTAACGCGAACGCTTTGAATTTTTTTACAACTACTTTTTTTACAACCATATTTTTAATCATCATTGCTTTTTATTTTTTATTAATTCTGTAAGTGTAAACTTACATCAAAAGTTAAGCTACTTATTGCCGTATTCAGCTCAAAGAATTTTTAAGCATAGAAATTTTTCGGTCTTTTTTTTCTGGTTTTGCTTTTAGCCCATTTATAAATTATGTCTCCATCGTAATATCTTTACTTCTTCCATCTGTTGCAGGAGTGATAACATAACTATTGATGAATTACCGTTGCATTTTTTATCAAAGCATTTCTTAAGGGCGTAGAAAATTTGATTAAATTTCTTTTGTTTGTGAAAGTTGTTGTGGCTTTACTGACTACCTCGTTAGAGCGACTTTCGCTTGTTTTGGCGGTAATACTGGCGTCATTTTTTTAAAAGAAAAACTTAACTTGGAAGTTATTGTTAGCATTCTGCTTATCGTTGGCGGCGTGGTTTAATTAATGTAGCAAGAGAAAGTTATTGACATGAAATACTTTTGAAGAACGCACATCCTACGTCTTCTTTTACAAACAAAACAAGCCGCAGGTCTTGTTAACCAACCGAAAGTTTTGCTATGAAAAAATATTGTTTAGCAGTAGACCTTGTTGACCATCCGGCGTTAATTGCAGAATATGAAAGACTGCATAAACCAGAAAATGTAAGACCCGAAATAAGGCAAAGTATTTTGGACGCTGGTATCACCAAGATGGATATTTATCGCACGGGTAACAGAATGTTTATGATTATGGAAACCAATGATTTATTCTCGTTAGAGCGAAAAACTGCAATGGATTTGGCCAACCCAAAAGTGCAGGAATGGGAGCAGTTTGTCTGGCAATTTCAGCAACCTCTGCCGTGGGCCAAAGAAGGTGAGAAGTGGGTGCTGATGGACCAGATATTTCAATTGTAAGAAATTGAAAATTATTTTTTATTTCTTGTACATTTTACTGGTATCAACATAAGAGTTTTTATTATTATTTAGCTTGGTGGACAAGTTTGTAAACACATTTTTTACGACAGTTTAAGAAGTACAGAAAAGGCAGGGTTAATTGCAACAACCCATTCGTCCCGGTTAATAACTGTGCATTAAGTTTCATATTAATAAAACCGAAGAAGCTTTACTAGCCATGCCGAAAGTTTTTTTGCGATAAGCAGCAGAAAGCCATTTTTGCTTTAGGCACAATTAGCCTAATTCATTTTGCAGATAAAGTGCTTTCAATACTAAATGTTGATGTGCTGTTAACTGCTGCTAAGATCGAAATACCGAAGCTCAACATGCAGCCTATTGCTCGTTCAGCAAACTGCAAAAAAAAGGATCAGTATAGTTC
>JALYZZ010000622.1 GCA_030948675.1 Bacteroidota bacterium
GTATAAATACAGTTCGTTGAAAGAAAGAATAGAAAAAAAATTATAGTCTTCAAACTCCGCCTTTGCAGGTGTTCTTCACCTGCAAACATTGCTGAGCAACGTGTTGTTGGAGAAGGATACCAAGAGCGGCAGGAGCTGTTCAATTAAAATTTCCATTAATTATTTTAAAATAAACGCTAGGAAGTGGCCGGCGCAAAGGTTCTTTTCGCACAACTTAAGAACGCTCTTCACCTTTAAAACTTGAGGCAATGCTGTTTGTAGATAAGACCCAACCGCTATTTGGCAGAGGATATTGTTAGCATTTATGTACGGATGAAGATTGTGTTAGTTTAGATAGAAATTTGGCCGCTTGCACTTACGCCAATAATCTACTATTTCTTTTAAAGTAGATTTCATTTCAATTAAACTGGCAGGCTTCTGAAAGAAACCTTGAACACTTAAACGGTAGGCAGCTTCAATTGCCGCTGAGGTGGGAGTTGTAGTTAAAAAAATAAAGGGAATACTCTTGCTTTTTAGGTATTCATTGCTATTTATTATATTTCTTACCTCTATTCCATTTAAGACCGGCATATTGATATCGCACAAAACAAGAAAAGGTTTGTCTGTGGTAGACTTTAGATAAGTAATTGCCTGGGTACCATCACAAAAGAAAATCAACTGATTAGTAACTTGTAATTCTTTTAATACTTCGGCGATTAACTCCTGGTCATCTATATCATCTTCAATAATCACAATCGGTCCAGGGTTAGGCATATTCTAGGTTTATCGGTAAATGTAAAGGATTATGTTTCGGATAACTATTTTAATATCTGCCATCATAATGCAAATGGCAAAAGGTGCAGGCTACCAAATACATTCATGTTACCAAATTTTCTCCTTTGAGTGTGTTTTTCACCTTCAAAGTTAGCAAACCAAACAGTTGGGCCTGATGCGACCACGAAATTTCTCAAAAGTCATGGATCTATAAAAACCGACAAGAACGGTGTAAATTTGTCAAATAATATTGAATAACACAATGAAGGCAAAATATATTAATCCATTTACCGATTTCGGGTTCAAAAAAATATTTGGAGAAGAAGCAAGCAAACCACTTTTGCTTGACTTCCTGAACGCTCTTTTGCCGCAACAAAACAAGATTATTGACCTTTCTTTTAAAAATACAGAACAATTAGATCAAACCGAAGCAGATAGAAAAGCGATTTATGATATTTATTGTGAGAATGAAAATGGTGAAAAATTTATCGTAGAACTACAAAAATCTAAACAAAACTATTTCAAGGAAAGAACCATTTACTATTCAACTTTTCCCATACGTGAACAAGCAGAAAAAGGTGAATGGAACTATTATTTGAAAGCTGTTTATTGCGTTTGTATTTTAGACTTTACGTTTGACGACTATGAAAGTGAACCAGAGAGAAGCGAAGTAGTTCATACTATCAAGTTGAAAAACCAAAATGGGAAAATGTTTTACGACAAGCTGACTTACATCTATCTGGAAATGCCGAATTTTAAACTGGAGGAAGCGGAGCTGAAAACTCGCTTGGACAAATGGTTATATTTCATCAAACATTTAGAAGACTTTCAGACAATTCCGGCAATTTTTAAAGACGATGTTTTTATAAAAGCTTTTGAGAAAGCAGAACTTGCAAAGTTTGACCCAACAGAATTGGACAGTTATGAGAACAGTTTAAAATCGTATCGTGATTTGAAAGGTGTTATTGACACAGCTTTTAACGAAGGGAAAATAGAAGGAAAAATAGAAGTTGCGAAATCAGCAAAACAAATGGGACTTTCAACTGCTGACATTATTAAACTAACAGGACTTTCTATAAGCTAAATTGAGAAGCTGTAGAACGAGAAATGCACTACGCCCAATAATCGTATTTGTGCAAGTGTGGCAGGAAGTTGAGAACCCCGGCTGCAGTTACCTATGTTGCTTTTGTTCGGGCTAAATGTTTTTCAAATACCACACCTGCACAAATACAAGACTCGCGGTTCGTAAAGAACATTAACAGCGGCAGAAACAGCTCAAAAATAAGCACAGCTATTAAGGCACTTTACTTTTCAACCAATATTCTACCATACTAATTAAAGACTGTTTTATTTCATCAAAGCTAGTTTCTTTTACAAAGAACCCGTTAACTCCTAAATCGTACGCTTTCTGTATTTGAACTGCAGAAACCGTTGACGACCAGAAAATAAAAGGAATACTTTTATAATTTACAGAAGAGTTTTCCCTTATTTTCTCTTTTAATTCAAACCCGTCCATCTTATGTATGTTAACATCACACAGTATAAGAAAAGGTTTTGGTTTTTCTGATTTCAAATAATCTAAAGCATCTTCACCATTATCAAAAAAGATAAGCGGATTCTGAAATTCTAAATCTTTCCAGGCATCTTGCAAAAATTCCCTGTCATCGCTGTCGTCATCTACAATTAAAATGGGTGCGTTATTCATGTAAAGGTTTTTTTAAATCGCAAAGTTTTTATGTTATTGTTTTCGTTATTCCTGATTAAAATATGTGCAAAAAACCTCAGTGACCAAAAGAACACCACATTGTATATTGTCTCACTCATGCGAAAATAGGTGAATTGTTAAAACCCGGTAAATTAAAAGAGGCTAAACGGCTCTTTGTCACTAATTTATTAAGGCATGTATCTCACACCTTTAAAAAGCCAAACTCATACCCCTGCTGGTTTAAGTGTTCCGCAGGACACTTAAATCTAAAATGGTTGCAGGACTGTGTCCGGTAAAAAATCAAGTTGCTGTGATTCATTTTTACCTTTACATTGTTTCTAAAAAAATTTTATGGCAACCCGTTATCGTTTTGGTGATAGTCAGTACCCTCATTTTATAACTTTTGCAGTAATAAATTGGATAGATGCACTAAGCCGAGCTGTATATAAGGACATCATTGTAAATAGTCTAAAGCATTGCCAGCAGGAAAAGGGCTTAATTATCAATGGATGGATTATTATGAGCAAAGGGTTCATTTAATTGCCCGTAGTAAGCCTGATTTCCAGTTAGCAGATACAATGCGTGACTTAAAAAAAATTACGAGTAAAAAATTAGAGGAAGCCATACGGCAAAATGCATTTGAAAGCAGAAGAGAGTGATGTTATGGATGTTTAAAAGAGCCGGAGAAAAGAATAGCAATAACAAGTATTTTCAGTTTTGGCAGCAGGATAATCATCCTATTGAGTTATATGGTTATGAAATGTTGAAACAGAAACTGAATTATCTGCATGAAAATCCTGTAAGGGCTGGGATTGTATATGAAACATGGCATTATAGATATAGCAGCGCCACAGATTATTGTACAACTGGTAAAGGCAAAATAGATTTTGAACTGGTTTAAATTTTACCGGACACAGTCCTGGTTTTTCTTTTCCATTTAAGTGTCCTGCAGAACACTTAAACGAGCGGCGTTCCGCCCTATCCTCACACAGGTAGTTCGCTGATGTGGTTCGGTTGTTCTCGCTTTTGCCATAAACTTCCTGATTGCTTCGCCATTCTAACATTCAGTCCTTCGGTTTGTCTGTGAGACCTTTGCCATGCTCCTTTCCTTCGGGTTGACAGCTCGTATCTTAACCTACTACGACCTCTGCTGACTTCTGCCTGCACCATACACTCATTGCCTTACCGGCTTTCAATGCTGTTTCCTCTTTGGTACTCTCACGTACCTCCGACAGATTGCATACAGACCTCCCGGAGTAAGATAACCC
>JALYZZ010000641.1 GCA_030948675.1 Bacteroidota bacterium
AAACTACTAAATGTGACTGCTTCAAGCAGTGCCTTTAGGTCGGGAAAGTTTTATGAATTAAACATACCAGGTTTCACCAATAAAAATTATGCTAATGTCAGGTATACTGATACAGAACGGATGATAGTGGTTGCAAATTTTGACAGAACTAATGCGATAGAATCTAACATAAAACTACCTGCTGAGTTGATAGCCGCACTTCATCTTGCGCAGGGGCATGTCTTTACGTTTATCGACATGCTACGAGGTGAAGCGTTTAGTGTGCAAAATATAGATGCCGGCATACAGGTAAAAGTGCCACCGTCCGAAGCACTCATATTGCGCTTTTAAAAGTCTTCTTTCTCTGTTCGGCCTGCAAGGGCCTGTAATAAAAACTATGTTGTGGCGGTAGCATTCAATGCATGTAATAATTTTTCACGGTCAGCAGTACCATTTTTTTCAGAAGTGATTTCTTTTAATTTTTTTGATTCGTCATCGCTTCTCTCGGTTTTCTTTCTTCGTTAGATGCAACAATATCGTGTGCATAGGTAGCAGGTTTATCTGCATTGGTGCCATAGTTGAAACTAAAGGCTCCTAGCTGGTTTTCGCCTTTTTGATAATGTTCTATTAATTGTTGAATGGATATGCTTCCCGCTGAGTATAGCATAAATGCCGCATTCAAAGACTTCCACGCATTTCTTGCGTTGTTAGAATTGTCAACCAGGTTGAATGCTGTTAATACTGAATAGTTGGTTTACCCCCGGACGCACCAGTTGAATGATTGCCAATTGTAATGATCCGCTTTTCGTTTTCTACTGTTACCGTAGGTTCTGTACCGTTATTGGTTACATTCATGATATAAAAAAAAATTTTATGAAAAAAATTTTCTTATGTAAGAAATGCAAGAGATAACAGCAGTATTTATAGTGGGGTATTTGCTAATGATTGCAGAGAATGGATAAACCTGGTTAATGTAAATCAGTTAAACAACAGTATAGACCGATCTTTTAATAATGAAGGTAGCATTGTTACGGTAACCACATTAGCAGCCAAATTGTATCCTTAGAAATGTTGTCACAAAAAATTTTCAAACTTATTACAGCTAAATACTTCTCAAGTGGCGGCAAGCGCTAAATTGCAACTTCAAAAAAGTGTAAGAATGAAAAGAATATGGAGTTTTGTGTTGATTGCTGCAATTGCTGTTTCTGCATGCAAGAAAAAAGATGACTGCCCCACCGTAAACACCACCGCCCCGGCATCTGAGGTGGCTAATTTAAAGGCTTATCTTGATGCCAGCAACATTACCGCGACTGCTGACTCCCGGGGTTTTTTCTACACTATAAAGGCTGCCGGTTCCAGTTCTAAACCAACCCTTTGCCAGTCGGTGAATGTGTCTTATGTAGGCAAGCTTACTAACGGACAAACTTTTGACAGTAATGCTAACGCTACGTTCGGCTTATCTGGTCTTATTACCGGTTGGCAAGAAGGAATTCCGTTGATTGGAAGTGGTGGTAGCATTGTTCTCTATTTGCCTCCATCCCTTGCATATGGCAGTGGTGGTAGCGGCCCGATACCCGGCAATGCTAATTTAATTTTTACTATTGATTTAAAGGGGTTCAATTAGTAACGCGGCATCTAGCATCCGGTTTTCAATTTGCACTTTTCGTTTTAGCATGTTTGCAACCATCGTCTTCGTTGCGACTGCACATTGCCTTTTTGCAATTAAAACCATTAAGTTGAGGGACGATCAGGCAATATTGACCTTTTTTAAGCGACCTCGTCCCTCTTTAGCCAGAAGGCACGCAAAGCATTAAGCTGGTCAAAATCCAGTTGCTCTTCAACTTCGTCCCTGGACCGCTTATCTTCAGTATAAGTGAAATTGTCTGACAGACCGTGGGTTGTAGTTAAAGTGAATTCGTAAGTATTTCCTTCCGCATTGGTAACCTTAACATGGGTGCCGCTTTCCAGGGTAAACTCTATTGGGAAATGGTGAAGCATACAATATTTTTTAAGCTAAATTAAAAAAAATTTGTTTGTAGTAATTGGCCAGCTTAAGCTGGTGTGGATTACTACAGAAATAGCTTAAAAAAGCATGCCTTTAATGAATCAGAAAGAATATGTGGTATTGTACAACTATATCGGCAGCTATGAAAGCAGGCAGAATCGCAAGAGGTATTACGCGGAAGCTTTGCTTCTAATATCCCTGAAAAACTTGATGGGTACCCAAAGCATTCCAAAACATTCACCATCTTCTTTTTCAAGATGTTTGTGATGGACTTTGTGGGCTCTTCTAATAGCTTTGAAGTAAACAGAGTTCGTATTTCTAAACATTTTAAATCTCTGATGGATAAATATTTCGTGAACGAAAAAATACGTGAAGCCGTAGATAGTAATGCCTAGCCCGATGAAGAAAAGGAAATTATAGTCGTTCCGCATACCAATATATAAAGCTGTAATACCGGGCAATGCAAAAATTAAAAAAAAGAAGTCATTATGCTCAAAAAAACCATAAGAGTCTTTTTTATGGTGGTCTTTATGCAGCTTCCATAAAAGCCCGTGCATTAGATACTTATGAGTAAGCCATGCTATCGCTTCCATGCCTATAAAAGCTGCCAGTGTAATCAAAATATTTTTAATAACAAGTTCCATAGTTGTTTAAATTGTTTTTGAAGCAGTAATTTCCATTGCCAATTATTAAAGGGCTGCAGCATGTTACTGCTTCGTGAAGGCCTTTTTTTGACATTCGCGGCTTTGCCATTAATTACTTTCAATGGGCCAAATGTATCGAACGCAATCTAAACAGTCCATTTACAATGCAAATTTAGTTTCTAACAATTTCTGTTGTAAAAGGTTTTTCAACCCCTGCTTGTTTAACAAATCAGCTATCACTTGTTCAAATTGATCTGTTGATTCGGCTATTCTATTTTTAATTATAATCAACTCCTTACTGTTTTTCTTTTCCACCCATTTTTTTATAGTTGCCCCACAATCATCGGCGC
>JALYZZ010000642.1 GCA_030948675.1 Bacteroidota bacterium
GGTGTAGACCCGGTATGGTTTATAAAAAACTATGGTCATAAGATGGTTTTCATGCACATTCGCGACCAGAGAGCTGATGGTAAATGGACCGAAGCAGTGGGCGAAGGCGTGATCGATTTTCCCGCTATTGCCAAAGCTTTAAAAGAGATCAATTATAAAGGGAAAGCTGCCATTGAATTGGCTTTCGATGCACCGCCCGTTCGCACTGTAAGAGAGGACTGGAAACTGAGCAGGGAGTACGTACAAAAAGTATTTGGGTGGTAAGCGCAACACAGATGGTAACACAAAAATAAGCATTAAAATATTTAATGAATCATGGGCTTCAATAACGACTCAACAATACATATTAATTCGAAAGGAAAAGAGCAAAACAGTTTCGATGCCATTGTCATCGGCTCAGGCATGTCTGGTGGATGGGCGGCAAAAGAACTATGCGAAAAGGGGCTGAAGACTTTGGTGTTAGAGCGGGGACGCAACATAGAGCACATTAAAGATTACCCCACTGCTACTTTGAACCTGTGGGAACTGGAGCATAGAGATACGTTGACTCAAAAAGTAATTAAAGAGAACCCTATTGTTAGCAAGTGTTATGCTTTTACGGAAGCCACCCAACACTTTTTTGTGAAAGATAATGAGCACCCATACGAGCAGGTAAAACCCTTTGACTGGATACGGGGGTACCAGGTTGGCGGCAAGTCGCTGATGTGGGCACGGTGGACACAGCGTTGGAGCGATCTTGACTTTGAAGCAAATGCCAGACAAGGCATAGCAGTAGACTGGCCGATACGTTATAAAGACATAGCGCCCTGGTATTCTTACGTCGAAAAATTTGTTGGCATCTCCGGCAACAAAGATGGTATTGCTCATTTGCCTGATGGCGAGTTTCAGCCACCCATGGAAATGAACAGCATCGAAAAACACTTAAAGCGCGTGGTCGAAGCCAGCTATGATAACAGGCACGTAATTATATCAAGAACGGCAAACCTAACGAAAGGTCTCAATGGCAGGGGACCGTGCCAGTACAGGGATGCATGTGCCCGTGGATGCCCGTTTGCAGGTTACTTCAGTAGTGTATCGGCTTCGCTTCCGGCGGCAAGGGCTACCAATAATCTTACGCTCCGTCCATTCTCCGTGGTCCATTCCATTATTTATGACGAGAAGAAAAATAAAGCTACGGGTGTGCGCGTCATTGATGCGCATACAAAAAAGATGACCGAATATTTTGCTAAAGTCATCTTTTTAAAAGCAGGCACCATCAATACGGCTTTAATCTTATTAAACTCAAAGTCCGCTCACTTTGCAAACGGCTTAGGCAACACAAACGACGTGCTGGGTCGTAATTTAATGGATCACAATTACCGGGCACATGTGCAGGGCAACCACGAAGGTTTCCAGGACAAGTATTATTATGGAAAAAGGCCCGCAGGTATTTATATTCCCCGGTTTAGAAATGTTGGAAAAGATGTACAGAAAGATTTCATTAGAGGTTTTGCTTTTGCCTCTTCCGGTTCAAGAAGAAATGGCAATGTCACTGACGCTACAATAGGTGCTGCTTTTAAAGAGCAGATGAGCGAGCCCGGCCCTTGGACAATGTGGATGACAGGTATGGGCGAATGTTTGCCCTACCACGAAAACAGAGTAACCCTTAATGAGGCCAAAAAAGATGCCTGGGGCATGCCCGGCGTTGCAATAGATTGCGAATACAAGCAGAACGAATTATCAATGCTGAAAGATATTATGAGCAGTGGGGCCGAGATGCTTGAAAAAGCAGGTTTTAAAGACATCAGTGCTTCCGACTCGCACTATGCCCCCGGTTTGGGGATACACGAAATGGGAACTGCAAGAATGGGCAAAGATCCAAAAACATCCATCTTAAATAGCAACAATCAAATATGGGATGTAAAAAATGTATTTGTTACAGACGGCGCCTGCATGACTTCTAATGCATGTCAGAATCCCTCCCTTACTTATATGGCCCTAACCGCAAGAGCAGCCAACTACGCGGTAGAAGCATTAAAAAAGGGCGACTTGTAAGAATTAGGGCGGCGCGTCATAGAACCAAAGTTTACACCGACTCCTTTTTGGCTGATATTTTTTCATCTAAACCAAAGCTCTGTCCAAATGAACATAACCGCCATCCACATGTATCAATTGCCCGGTAGTATGGCTCGAACATTCAGACAATAAGAACACAACCGCATTGGCAATCTCGTGTGCTGTTGTCATCCTTTTTTCTAACGGAATAAGCTTTGTTATCTGCGATAATTTTTCCTGTGGATTTTTAAACTGACTTACCCAGCTTTCGTATAAAGGAGTGAAACATTCTGCCACAATCACGGCATTTACCCTGATACTATATTTCAATAGTTCAACAGCCCATTCACGTGTGAGCGCATTGCGACCGCCGTTTGCCGCAGCATAAGCGGACGTACTACCCTGCCCGGTTTCAGCAGTTTTAGAACCAATGTTTACAATAGCACCTTTTGATTGTATAAGGTGAGGCAAGGCAAATTGTGCCATCAAATAATAATGCACCAGGTTGCTGTGGATGGATTGCATGAACTTCTCATAATTTCCATGTTCTAAGTTAACTCCATCATTAACCCCGGCATTATTAACCAGGCCTTCTATTTTACCAAACCTGCTTACCACTGCTGCCACGGCTTTTTCGCATTCTGCCGGAATAGATAATTCAGCCGTTACAGCAAATGCTTTTCCGCCTGCCTGTTCTATCTCATGCACTGTTTTATTATTGTCTGCTTCGCTTCTGCCAACTATTACCGGCAACGCCCCTTCTTTGGCCAATACTTCTACAATGCCCTTGCCTATTCCTTTGGCTCCGCCGGTTACAATAATGATTTTGCCTGTTAATCCAAGGTTCATACGCGGTTGTTTTATTGATTGGTTTGATACTGTTTTTACTTTAATGGTATAGTTAGATTACCCCATAACCTCCGTTGATCACACTAAATTCATTTCCCGCTGCATCTGCTCCATCTAAAAAAAGCTAAAAAAATTTTAAAAAAAAAGGAAAGGGATAGGTTAGAGTTATTTAGTCGCAGCTTATCCAATTACTGCAACCATTACCCTAAAGATACCATTGCTTTAATAACCCCGTTCTCAGGATGTAACCAGCTTTTAAATTCGTCTTTCACGTTATCGAATAAGACCCTATGGGTAATGTAAGTCATGGGTTTTACCTCGCCTTTTTTCATGCAGGAAATAACATGTTCAAAGTCGGCCCTTGTTCCGTTGCGGCTGCTCATTAAAGTTCCTTCTCTCTTATGAAACTCGGGGTGACTGAAAGAGATGTCGCCTTTTTGCAAACCGATTAATACATATCGCGCCCCGTGGGCCATATATTGAAACGCATTATTAATTGCCTTGAGGTTGCCGGTAGCATCTATTACCACTGTTGGCATATCGCCATTGGTTATTTCCATTAGCCCGGCTGTAACGGTTGCCGAAAGCGCATTGATGGTATGAGGTACTTTCAGCGTTTGTTTACAAAATTGTAACCGATGGGCGTTTACATCTAAAGCAATCACCTTACCTCCTGCAATACGGGCGAACTCCATAGTGCCCAGCCCAATGGGACCAGCACCTATTACCAGAACAAATTCACCCGGCTGTATGCCAGCCCTCCTGACCCCATGGGCACCTATTGCCAGCGGCTCTACAAGAGCCAACTCATCGAAACTTAAACCCTGCCCGTGCAACAAAGAATAAGAAGGCACGGAGAGATATTCTGCCATACCACCATCCATGTGCACGCCGCAAACCTGTATGTGCGTACAGCAATTTGGTTTTCCCGTACGGCATGCGATACAAGTACCGCAATTGAAATAGGGTATACACGACACCGCTTCTCCAATTTTAAAATCGGCCGCGTCACTCACCTCTACCAGTTCGCCAGCCAGTTCATGTCCTAACACCCGGGGATAACTAAAAAAAGGCTGGGTGCCTTCAAAAGCGTGAAGATCGGTACCGCAAATACCGATTCTTTTAATTTTTATAATCGCCTGGCCTTTTAACAGCGCCGGTTTTTCTGAAGTACTATACTCGAAAACACCGGGAGTAGTACAAGTTAGTATTCTCATGCATGTAGTTTAAAATGGCGAACCAGGGGAAAAAAAATCAATCCTGGCTTTGCCTTCATATTGATCTTATCAATACAGTAGGAGGCATCTTTTCTAACCTGCCAACAGGTGATATGATTTTCCTTTTTGTGTTGCAAAAGTGGTTATATAATACCGGCCTATCCGTTGGGTTACGGCATTTATACCTGCAACTTTTATTGGCAGGTTCGTTCTTACTTTACATACACCCCCAATCAATGATTTGACGCCAGCTCGCATTAGTTTGTGTTCTTTCCAGCTTATCTCCACTTCAAACGCGCCTCTTGCTTTCAACCCGGTTACTTGTCCGTCTTTCCATGCATCTGGCAAGGCTGGCAACAAATGCACCTCATCTAACTGGCTTTGCAGCCACATCTCCACCATGCCTGCTGTTGCCCCAAAATTACCGTCTATCTGAAAAGGAGGGTGCGCGTCAAATAAGTTAGGATAAGTACCCCCACCCCCTCCGTAGTTT
>JALYZZ010000649.1 GCA_030948675.1 Bacteroidota bacterium
AGCTAATAGTGATAAAATTTTTCTCATGTGCATTTTTGATTTTTTAAACTATGGCCGTAAAATTAATTAAATCAGAAATTGTTAACAAAAGTTAATTAGCTAATGTTTTTGTCGAACGGACTTTATCATTGACAAGCGGCAAAAAAGAAGTGCTGCGTTGTTTTTAAAAGAGCTTGAAAAATGTAATTGTTTTAAACAAACCGCGAGCGTGCAAACTCGCAATAAAACCTGGCGGTTAAAACGAATACATTAGTTGTAATTTTACTTCACTCTTTTTATTTCCATCAATTTTATCGAGACCACTGCCTATTGAGGTTTGATTTGCATAAATGCTTTGAGCCCATCTTATCCAGATTGTCATTTTCTTATTTATATCTGCATTTAAGTTGATATAATATCTAAAGCCTCTGCCTATAAACTGAGGTATTGAATAGCTATACAATACATCATCCTCCAAGGCGTACAACCGGCTGTCAAAACCATCAGTTGCAAAGTATTGTATGCGGCCACCGATAGTAACAGGTTTTTTTGCAGGTCTATAATTTCCGTCGGCATAAAGCAAAAAGCCCTGCTGGCTTCTACCCTTTTCATGAGGATCGAACCAAAGAATCTCGGTTCTTTGCGTGTAAGTAAATCTCCTGCTAATATTGTAAGTAATTTGTGTTCGCCAACTTTCTTTTGGCCTTGCAAAGACTTGGCGGGTTGGAAGATTAAGGCCCGACAAATTAATTGGTTTGTCTTCATTTTTATACCTGCTATAGATTTCTATAGGTTTGGCAGGTTTATAGGTAATTTGTAACAAATAGTCCGATCCGTTTGATGGAGCGTCAACTCGGTATCGAAGCCAGGGAAAACTAAATACATCAGCATAGGCTTCAATTTTTAAAGTTGAAGCCGGCCTGATAGAAACGCCGGTAAATAAACCGTTTTCGTTTGTAGGAAAAGTACTTTCCGTAAAAGCATTTCCATATAAAGTTTGGTAGCTTTTCTCTATATTTCTGTATACTACCGATGCGTCTACATTTTGGTGTAAACTGCCAAGCAATCCGCCAACAAATGCTTTGGAACCATTTTTATCCATTGCCGCTTCACCAAAGAAGTGAAAGTTGCGAAAGGTATAGCTGTAATCAACGCTGTAATTAAGCCAGCGATCACCCCGAATAGCGTATTGATTGTAAGGAGCAATATTGCGCATAAGCGAAGGTGAATACTGAAAAGCAATTGCATTAACACCCAAATGAAGACTGTTTGTAGCATATGAAATATTGCCACCGAATGAAGTTTGTGTAACGGTATGCTTCTTCGATAGTTCAGTAGCTGTACGATGATATCCTGAATTTAAAATCGAAGAAATATAATCATCATAAGTTTGAGATGTGTCGGTATTTAAAGTGCCGTCTAATTTATGAACCGAAGCAAAAGCTGTGAAACTCACATTCTTCAAACCAATGGTACATCCTGCGCCCCGCATAAAATTAAATTCTCCCGTTGAGTTGTAAGGACGTAAGATGTCTGCCTGCCGTTTAACTGCTGTAATGTCGCCACTTTTTTTAAAAGCAAGGCTTTGCCAATGTATCAGTCCTTGTCCAAGGTTTACTGTAAAATCTCCCAATGCCACCAACTTAATCGCGCCTACATTCCTGGCAAATACATGAAAAGAATAAAAGTCAAATCCATGTTTCTGGCTCCCTTTAAAAAACTGCTCTCCGGCATCTTTGTCTGCTGTAATGCCAAACTGAAGTAAGTTTCTAAATAAATATTTATACCTGAACACAACCCTTCCGGCACTACCGGGATAACGAAGCGCAGCAGTGTCAGGACGAAGAAATCCATTGCTTTTTTCGAGCACTTGCTGATACCGCACTAACAAGGAATGTTCTCCTTTAGACAGCCGCTGTTGTAACGTTGTACCAAATGGCACAGCACTTACAACCGTTACGTAAGGCAATACTTTTTGTATCGTCACAACATCCCATCCCGGTATTGCCTGCAACTCATAAATACTTATCAATTCTCCAAGTAGTGTTCGGTATTGTAGCAAGCTGTGTATTTGCAGATCGGATATTAGCTGAAGCTGTTTTAAATCACTCTCGCTGGCAGTATTTAGATTTAGTTTATGCTTTTGATATTCAACCAATAGCTGCAAATAAGAATCGTCTTCCGGTTCGCCGTTCTGTTGCGCAGCCAGGTTCTCTAATAGTTGGTCTGTCTCATTGTGATAAACTTTTGGTATTTCCTGCCGGCAAAAGGCCTGTATGAAAATGAAAAACGCCATTAATGATAATAATGTGTTTTTCACTCTTCTACAGCTTTTTTTAAATTTATTAATAGCAGAATTCCAGGAGTAAACCCTAGTTGCGAATGATAAGCTGCATTCA
>JALYZZ010000650.1 GCA_030948675.1 Bacteroidota bacterium
TTATAAAACATATTGTAAAGGGAATAAATATTATTTATGAAAGATATCGTCGACTTTTTCATGGGCTTGTTTGCCACCAACAAATGGCCCGCCAGGTGGAAATGTGGTGAATGGACTGACTTTCATGGATGGATGTACATTATAAGCGATCTAATGATTTGGGCCGCATATTTCCTTATGCCTGTCCTGATCTTAAAATACTTTTCAACGAAGAGATCAATCATTAAATTTCAGAAGGTTTACATCCTGTTTGCATCCTTTATTTTATTGTGTGGCAGCACACATTTTCTCGATGCGATGATGTTTTGGATACCTATGTACCGGTTCAATACTTTAGTAAGGTTTATAACAGGCGTTATCAGTTTATTCACTGTTTATCACCTGATGAAAATACTGCCTGAAGCTTTTAAACAAAAAACAAACATTGAGCTGGAAAATGAAATCATTCGCAGAGAAGAAGCTGAAAGTAAGCTGGCTGATGCAAATAGAAGCCTTGAAGCTTTTGCTTATATCGCCTCTCATGATTTGCAGGAGCCGCTGAGAAAAGTGATTGTGTATTCCAAACTGCTGATTAACTCAAACAAAGACAATTTTGACAGTAAAAGCGCAGGCTATGCACAAACCGTTATCTCTTCGACAGAAAGAATGCAAACGATGATTAAGGATGTACTTACCCTGTCCACAATAAATGACACGGTGAACTTTACAAAAGTTTCGCTGACAATTGCCCTTAAAGAAGCATTGGAAGATTTGGAAATAAAAATACTTGACAGGAATGCTTTGATCAATTACCAGGAGATGCCTACGATAACAGGCAACCTCGCCTATCTGCGCCAGATGTTTATGAATTTAGTTAGCAATGCTATTAAATTTTCTAATGACCAGCCAGTAATTAATGTCTATGGAGAAATAAAGCAGCATAAGGTAGTGGTATATGTAAAGGATAACGGAATAGGAATGGATGAAAAGGATACTGCCAAAATTTTTAATCCCTTTGAAAGGCTTCATAACAGGCAAAAATATGAGGGTGCGGGAATAGGGCTGGCCATTTGCAGAAAAATTGCAGAGCTTCATAAAGGAGACATACGAGTAGAAAGTAAGTTGGCAGCAGGAACAACATTTATTATTGAATTCCCTTTTGAAGAAGGGGAATAGTCAGGTTACTATTACACGAAATAGCAAATTGGTATCATTTCCTTTATTATTGACAGGTTTCAAATTTGCATAAAAAGCTCATTGTTAAAACAAAAGGCTATCTGCTAATTCAGGTTGCTGCTTATTTAATGTTAACAGGCGGCATCACCGATGTATTAGTGCCGTTTTTTTTACCTTCTTTACCTAAAGCTCACCTGCAGTATTTGTACATTTAAAGCAACGCTTTTTCAATTAAACTAAAAGAGTTAGATGCTGTTTTTATACGTGCTATTGGAGGCTGCCTGATCGGATTAGGTGTGGCTGCACTGGCAATTATTTATGGTTTTTTAAAAGAGCATTAACAAGCCCTTGCCGGGCCGTTAGGTATGATAACGATAGGAGAAGGAATGAATGCTTCGCAATTGTCTTCAAATTCATCATTATTGCTGTGCATTGTACATTGCTTTCTACACTTTTTGTCTAATTCATCATCCAGGTTTCTCAGTTATTAATTAAACAGAAATGGAATGCTTGTTGCCATGTTCTTTACTGGCAATGGTTTTCAAAATACATATCTGCAGTATGACAATCGAGCAATACAACAATTTGACTGATAATCAGAAGAAGAACCTCCTTATTGATGCCTTGAAGATAGATGAACATGAGGATGAAATTGCCACTTACGAGCTTTTTAGAATTGATGATTTTTTTGTAGAAGTAAGCAGAAGCGTGACATATAAATTCAGGAAAATTTTAAATACTTACTCCATAAGAGACGTTCCTCGTTCTTATTTACAAAAGATAACGGCGTAACCATTTACAATGCCCCTGGTCTAAGAATGCTGTAGTTTTTAAGCCAACTTTGACAGCATTCCATTACTGTAAACAAAACCGGCAATGTCGAACTTGATTAAAGCCCTTTCAAAAACCATATTTTAATATCGGTAGAAGAAATTATTATTCCTTAATTGCCGTCTCTTTAGGAACTTTTATAGTAGTCGTATCTAACTTTGTAGGAACATCGCCTGTTAATACTTTTCTCAAGTTTTGCAGATACTCGTCTTTGTACCGCATATTTTGCTCAAGAGAGTCCGTTTTCATTTTTAAAATCTGCAATTCCCGCCGGGAGTTTCTGCTCCCATATCCCGGCACATATTCTTTCAATGGCGTAAAAACTATGAGCGCTACGGTAAGACCTACCAAAATAATAAAAATACTGCTAAGCGTAACGTATACGGTAAACCTGGATAATTTGAATGTGACTACCTCTTCGTAAGTATCGTCGTTCATAATAACTAACCTATACCGGCTACGAAGTTGATGGAGCGAAGTATTGGCCTGCAGTTTAGCCATAGACTGATGTAAAAGTTAAAGGTAGCAAATGAGGTGTAAGTATGAAGCCGGAAAAGAAAATAAATGTACTTTTAAACGTTTAAAGGGTCAGGTAAGAAATATAGTTGAAATTGGTGTCTCCCGGCATGGTGCAATAGATACCCCAGGCATTACTTTTACCCTTTCGATCTGGCAAAAATAAAAGTGCGTTAGATTGCCATTTTTAATACCAATATTTTATTTTTCATTAAGCACGGGAATTAATACATGTTTACGATACGTTTTTTAATTGCAATCCTTACTTTTTTATCTTTTGTTGTGGTTGGTTCTGCCCAGCCCGGAGCAGCCATTGAAGTTAAAAAACCGAAGAAATACGAAAACAGGAAATTGGGTTCAGAGAAAACCGGCGAGAAAAAGTTTACTATTCCACGAAAATTTTACCAGAATACGGTTACGCACTACAATTATTATTTTAATGCAAACAATCGTCTCAACGATGTACTTAATACCGCAAAAACTGCTTTCAAAGACGATTATTCACAGTTGCTTCCGTTTTACAATTACACATTGCATCAGACTTCGCAGAGCAAGCAAGACATTGACTCTATTATTTACAAATGTACTGCTGGTATTCTTTTACACGATTTAAGAAATAGCTGGATCGACAATTTGTACCTGGCCCTTGCTAAAGCCTATTTTTTTAGAAACGATCTCGACTCAGCAGCATCAACCCTCCAATACCTCAATTTCTCTTACGCACCTAAAGAAGATGGAGGCTATGATAAGCCGATAGGCAGTAATGCCAGTAATGATGTGGGAGAATTTAGCATAGCCACAAAAGAAAAAAGCAGTATCTGGACGAAGCTTACAAGCAGACCGCCCAGCAGAAATGAGAGCTTTTTATGGCAAATAAGAACGGATATTGAAAAAAATGAGTTACCGGAAGCTTCAGGTGTTATTGAAATACTAAGGCACGACCCTAATTTTCCTAAAAGGCTAGAAAATGGCTTGCATGAGGCAATGGCATATTGGTTTTATAAACAACAGGTCTATGATAGTGCCGCTTTTTACCTAAGTTCTGCACTAAGCGAGGCTGCCAATAATCAGGAAAAAGCACGATGGGAATATTTAATCGCGCAGATGTATCAATTATCAAATAAAAATGAGGAGGCAGCTAACTTTTACAATCGTAGCATCGCTCATACTACTAACCCGGTAATGGATGTATATGCCCGTTTGAACTCTATCCGTATTGCCCGCACTGATAAAAAAGATTACCTGCAGGAAAATATTGATGCGTTGTTAAAAATGGCGAAACGCGATAAGTACGTCAATTATCGCGATATTATTTATTATGCTGCCGCAAATATTGAGCTTGAAAGAAACAACTATTTGAATGCGCAAAATGACTTGCTAAAAAGTGTGAAGTATACCAATAGCAATCCAACCCAGCGTAGTCAGTCTTTTCTTTTGTTGGGTGATATGAATTATAAGAGAAGATCCTACGCCGACGCCCACAACTTTTACGATAGTACAGATATAAACGTCTTACCCAGGGCTGAAGACAAAGACAGGGTTGCGCTGAGAAAACCGCCTTTAAAAACCATAGCTGACAATATAAAAAACATTCTAATGCAAGACAGTCTTCAGGCCCTGGCGAAATTACCTGCTGAGCAAAGAGATGCAATTTTAAAAAAGCAAGTCCTGAATATGCGTAAAGCGCAGGGTTTAAAAGAAGAAGATGTGCAGGGAACAAATGCAGCAATCAGGCAGGTGCCTGATCTTTTTGCAGACAATAACAAATCTGCGGATTTTTACTTCTACAATAGTTCGGCAAAAACAAGAGGTTTCAGCGAGTTCCGGGCCCGATGGGGAGAGCGCCCCAATGTAGACAATTGGAGAAGAAAGTCTGCTGTCGATCGCCAGATCCAAAAGTTGGCAGATGTGGATGATGTTCCTGCTAAAACAGCGGCAACTGATCAAAAAATAAGTGATAATTCTTACGAAGGTCTACAGCAAAACATCCCATTGACCCAGGAAAAATTAGATACCAGCAACGAAAGCATTATGAATGCTTTATTTTCTTCGGGTAAAACTTTTATGAATAAATTGGAGGAATATCCTGATGCGATACTGGCGTTTGAAGAATTGCTGCGGCGTTTTCCAAACGCATTAAATAAGGAGGAAGCCATGTTTAACCTTGTGTATGCTTACGAAAAAACCGGTGACAAGGATAAAGCCAATCTGTACAAAAAGCAGCTCCTTGCTTTGCCTGATAATAAATTTGCCAAACTAATCAGGAATCCTGCGGCTAATCAAAAAAGTACTGAGGCTGCTCCTGCCACCATCCAATACGAAGAGATTTATAATTTGTTTATTGAGGGAAAGTTCGACGAAGCAAAAAATAAAAAAAAGATGGCAGACAGCACTTTCGGTAAATCTTTTTGGACTCCACAACTGCTCTTTATCGAGTCGATTTATTATATCAGGCAAAAAGAGGATAGTACAGCAATAAAAGTGTTGACTGATTTATCAACACTGTACAATCAAAGCCCTATGGCAGCTAGGGCGATTACCATGATTAATGTACTAAAGAGAAGAAAAGAAATTGAAGACTACCTGACAAAGCTGGAAGTTAAAAGAAATGAAGACGAGTCAACGCCCACCAATTACATTCCCACGCCGCAAGCAAAAACAGTAGTAAAACAACCGGCACCTGTCTTGCGCGATTCTGTTGCTATAAAAGACAGTCCAGCCAAGGTTTCAGCTATCAGGCCAGTCAAAAAAGATACAACTGCAGCAGTTGCACCAGTCGTTGTTAAAAATTTTAGCTACGTTGCCACTGATCCTCAGTATGTAGTAGTATTGCTTGACAAAGTGGACCCGGTATATGCGAATGAAGCACGAAATGCTTTCAACCGGTTCAACATGGAAAAGTACTACAACCAAAAAATAGATATATCCGGATTGAAATTAAATGACCAGTTTAATATGGTATTGCAAGGGCCTTTTGCTGATGCAAACGCCGCACTTGATTACGTTGATAAGGTAAGACCTTTTGCTAAAAGTAGAATTTTACCCTGGCTGACTGCTGACAAGTATAGCTTTCTTGTAATTAGTAATGCCAATCTCGAGCTTTTAAAAGTAAACAAAGACATGGATGCTTATAAATTGTTAATACAAAAAGCAATTCCAGGAAGGTTTTAAAGGTAAGTGTTAGTTGTTTTATAGCTTTGCTATGTTTTAATTTAAAAAATTTCAAGGGTAATTTTATTGATATTATAATCTAATGAACAATCGAACAACTAGGTCGAAAAATCGCGTTAGCATACCAGTTAAAATCTTCTGGCGAATAATGTTAATTGGCACCGCTGCTTTTGTCCTCCTTCTGCTAATGGCTAATTGGGGTGTTTTTGGAAAAATGCCTTCGATACAGGATTTAGAAAATCCAAGTGCGTCGCTTGCCAGCGAGGTTATAGCTGATGACGGAACGGTAATGGGAAAGTATTACCTGGAAGACAGAACAAATATTGACTTTAAAGACATTAGCAAAAATGTAATAAATGCGCTGGTAGCGACTGAAGATGAACGTTTTTATAATCATAGTGGCATAGATGGTCGGGGGCTGGCACGAGCCGTTATACATTTAGGCAGCGACGGCGGCGCAAGTACCATAACACAGCAATTGGCCTTTAATCTATTTAATGGTAACAGGGCAAGAAATCCATTTACCCGGGTTATTCAGAAAATTAAAGAATGGATCATTGCCGTTAAACTTGAGAGAAACTTTACCAAGGATGAGATTTTGGCGCTTTACCTTAATACTGTTCCGTTTAGCGATAATGTGTTTGGTATTCGTAATGCAGCAAGAACTTTTTTTCAGAAAGACCCCGATGTTTTAAATATACAGGAGGCGGCGGTGCTTGTCGGAATGGTTAACGGACCGACTATTTATAATCCACGTCGCAACGCTAAAATGGCGCTTGACCGGCGAAATTTGGTATTAGACAGAATGGTTACGAATGGATATCTGAAACCAGCACAAGCAACCAGCCTTAAGATGCAACCCATTGTTATTAACTATAAGAAGATGGACGAGACTGCCGGTCTTGCCCCTTACTTTAGAATGGTGCTGGGTCAGGAGATGAAAAAATGGTGCAAAGAACATCAGAAACAAAACGGAGACAACTACGACTTATACCGCGACGGATTAAAAATTTATACTACCATTAATCCTCGTATGCAGTTGTATGCCGAGGAAGCGGTCAGCAAGCATATTAGTTATATGCAGAAGATACTTAATTCGCAAAGTAACATTCGCAAAGGCACAGTTTGGAATGGCAGGGACACTATTTTACTGGCTGCAATGAAGGTAAGCGAGCGCTGGAAAAACCTTAAAAAAGACGGTGTCGAAGAATCCGAAATTAAGAAGTCGTTTTACAAGAAGGTTCCGATGAGGGTATTTGCC
>JALYZZ010000673.1 GCA_030948675.1 Bacteroidota bacterium
ATACTGATTTGGGCCAAGTTCAAGCATGTACTTTACAAAATCAATGTTTGTAATGGCATACTTGTTATCAAAGTCTTGCTGAAGATTGAAACTGCCTGCAACGTCAACATTATAAGAATTTAGAGCATCGGAACTGGAGAAATTGGTGGCTTTTAAATTAGGAAGGTATACTGTCAGCGGAGTGAGGCTCATTCCCGGATCGACACGTACTGCATTTGCAATACCTACCCCAACTACCAATGATGGCTTATCAACAGTTCCAGTAGTAAAAGAGCCTTTAAAAACATGGTTAGACAGACCGCTTACCTGTGTGTAATTTGAGTCGACCCCTTTTAGAAAAATAATACTCGGAAATTCTTCGTTTACTAAAACTGCTTTTTCTTCTGCAATTGTAGAAATTTGCTTTACGCCGGTGGTTCCTTTAATTTGTTTGAGTTGATTATCGGTTAGGGTTAGATATTTGCTTTTTGCAGGAGCGATACGGATATCAGTATAAAAATCAGCATATAAGCCTTTTACAAGATCTTCAAATCCATTAAAGACACTAAGTACCAATATCAAGGCAGCCGCGCCTACTGCAATCGCAAGAATGCTTATCCAGGCTATTAAGTTTATAGCATTGGTAGTTTTCTTTCCTTTAAAATATCTCCAGGCAAATAAGATCGTCATTTATAATACTTTCAACGAAGGCATGTTCTACTTTTATTCCTCACCTGGTTTGTTTTGAGTATCGCCTGAATTGATCTGTTTAAAAACATCTTCCATTTTGAATACGTAATCAAGGGTGTCATCGAGGTAAAAATGTAAGACGGGAATGCGCCTTAACTGGTGTTTTATTCTTTCACTTAACTCTTTTTTTACTTCCCATGCCTGTGCCTGTATTTTTTTCATTGCCGCAGCATCATCGGCTACTTTAAATAAGCTGAGATATATCCTTGCTTCTAATAAATCTGGCGTCACTTTCACAGACGAAATGGACACCATTCCTCCGTCAATCATATTTAAACCTAACCGCATAAAAATATCGTTCATCTCCTGCTGAATAACAGCAGCCACCTGTTTCTGTCGTTTTCCTTCCTGCATTATTCACAATTTAATGGAAGTAAAATTACTTACTTTGTGGCGATTTGACTGATTTAAAACACTAATGAAAAAATACGCCCGGCTTTTCAAATATCTGCGCTTCTACAAAGGAAAGGTTGTTCTCTACTTTTTATTTACCGTATTTTCTATTATTTTCTCGCTGGTATCCCTGGGAACTTTGCCTTTTTTTTTAGGACTCATTTTTAATCCGGAAAAGCTCGTTCTTCAAAAGCCTGCAGCCATTCATGGTTCTACAGATCTTTTCAATCTGATTAATTACGAAATAAGTCACCTCATTGTTACTAACGGGGCAGATGGTCCAGTGCTCGCTTTAGCATTTATCTGTGTTACGATCATTATTTCAGTTCTGCTTAAAAATCTGTTTCTCTACTTGTCATTTTACGTTCTTGCTCCTATTAAAAACTCTATCATGACCAGGCTGCGCGAAGAGCTGTACGACAAGTTGCTACAGTTACCCATTGGCTATTTTACCGAGCAACGCAAAGGCGATGTAATGAGCAGGATGACAAACGATATAGGAGAATTGGAAGGGTCTGTAGTTGGAGTGCTGGAAGGATTTATTAAAGATCCTCTCAACATTATTATTATACTTGCCACACTCATTTATATAAGTCCAGGTTTATCTTTATTTCTATTGATATTTCTTCCCTTAACAGGTTTAATTATTGGACGTATTAGTAGGTCGCTGAAGAAACAATCTAACGAAGCCGCAATTATGCTGGGGGAAGCATTGTCTGTATTAGATGAAACTTTAGGCGGTTTACGCGTTATAAAAGCTTTTAATGCAGAAAAGATACTGCAAGGCAAGTTCAATAACACTAATGATCAGCTATTTCATGTAAGGAACAAAATGCAGTTTCGCCGCGACCTGGCATCACCACTCAGCGAGCTTCTTGGCGTAATGGTTCTTTGCGGAATTCTTTGGTTTGGCGGCCGTTTAGTGTTGGCTGGCACCGCTGGCCTTAAAGCTGAAGGCTTCATCATGTACGTTGGCATTTTCACCCAGATTATTAATCCGGCAAAAGCCCTTTCCTCTTCCTTTTACAATATGCAAAGAGGTAGCGCGGCAATTACAAGAATAGAAGAAATATTAAACGCACCAGTAAAAGTAGATGAAAACATCAACGGGCTGCCCCTAGCTACATTTAAAAATTCAATCGAATTTAGAAATGTGAGTTTCTCTTATGACGATGAGGTTATTCTTAAAAATATTAATTTAAAAATTGAAAAGGGTAAAACACTCGCTTTAGTCGGCTCGTCAGGTGCAGGAAAAAGTACACTGGCCGACCTGATCCCACGATTTCACGACGTTACTGATGGGGAGTTACTGATTGATGGAATTAACATTAAAGATTACTCGCTGTATTCGGTGAGAAAACAAATGGGTATTGTAACACAGGAACCCATCTTATTTAATGATACAATTGCTAGCAACATTGCTTTGGGAGTTGAAAACGCGACGGCTTTTCAGGTGGAAAATGCTGCTAAAATTGCAAATGCGCACAATTATATTTCCCAAAAAGAAGTGGGATATCAAACAAATATTGGCGACAGAGGAGGCAAACTCAGCGGAGGAGAAAGACAGCGGCTGACCATAGCGAGAGCGGTTTTAAAAAATCCACCTATTTTAATTTTAGATGAAGCAACCTCTGCTTTAGATACGGAAAGTGAGCGACTGGTGCAAGACGCAATTAATAATATGATGCAAAACAGAACTTCAATTGTGATTGCACATCGCCTTAGTACCATTCGTCACGCAGATGAAATAGCTGTAATGCAAAAAGGCGAAATAGCAGAGCGCGGAACACATGATGAACTTCTGCTAAAAGAAGGAATATATAAAAGACTAGTGGATATGCAGGAGGTGAAATAACTGCGCGGTGATTTTGTAAAAGAAGGACGTAATTGAGAAGAAACAAAAGAGGGAAGCGCTGCTTCCCTCTTTTGTAATATTATGTTGAAGGTTTTTACTTTGTGATACCCAGCTTTGCCTCCATGCTTAACGTAGCATGAGGTACTGCGCGAAGACGCGCTTTGTCGATCAGTTTTCCTGTAACCCGGCAAATACCATACGTTTTATTCTCAATGCGCATGATCGCCTTTTCCAAGTGGTCAATGAAAGTAATTTGACGACTCGCCATTTGACTCAACTGCTCCCTTTCCATGCTCATGCCTCCGTCTTCCATTGTCATGTAGCGGTTATCAGTTTCGTCTCCGCCCATTTCATCTCTCCGGGTAATCAAGCCTTGCAAGTAAGCCAGTTCTTTTTTAGCTGCGTCGAGCTTCTTACCTATCAGATCTCTAAATTCCTGCAATTCTGCATCGCTATATCGCAACGTTGGACCTTGAGGAACTAAGGCGGGAGCGTCTAAAACGCTTTTTAGGAAATCAGGCTCGTAATCAACCTTTTTATCTGTAGAGGTTTTAGGGATGATGACAGGTTTTGCAGGTTTTTCAATTTCTGCTTTTGAAGTCTTAGGGGGTTTTGCTTCCTTTGCCACCGGCGCTTCAGCTTTAGGTTTTTTCTCAACCGTTACCTCTTTTTTTGATGAAAGTGGCTTTGCTTCTTTTTTATCTGTTTCTGGTGTTTTTTTCACTGGTTCTTTTAATTTTTTCTCAACTGTTTTTACCACGTTTTTTATTGTTGCAACAACAGATGAAGGTTTAGTAAGTTTTGCAGCACTTTCCTTTAACGGCGCTTTTGCTGCTTTTGTTTGTTTTGTAGCGGTATTTTTAGCTGATTGCTTTTCCTGCTTTGCGGCTATTACAGCCGAACCTTTTAAAGTTATTCCTTTCTGAGGCAGGTTACCTTTTTTTTCAACCGCCTTCTTTACAGAAAGAGTTGACTTCGAAGCCTTTGAAGCTTCTTTAACAGGTTTTTGTGCAGCCATGGCTAAGCTTTTTTAATTACACTAACTTTTAATGAAATATCGTTTACTTCAATCTGCATGCCGCCAGCTAATTCTGGAACAAAATTGATAGAATCGGCCAAAATTTCGGCGCAAATATAGTTTTTATAATCATTTATTGAATTTACTAACCGTGCGTTTTCAACTATATTAATGTTAATTCGGTCGGTAACTTCAAAACCACTGTCTTTTCTTAGATTTTGGATACGGTTAATAAACTCTCTTGCTTCTCCTTCTTTTCTGAGTTCATCTGTAATCGTAATGTCGAGCGCAACGGTGAGGGTTCCTTTGCTCGCCACACTCCATCCCGGAATGTCTTCAGCAGAAATTTCTACATCTGTCAATTGCAAGATAAGTGGTTCACCCTCGACATCCAAAATAAATTTTCCCTCCTTTTCCAGTGCAGAAATATCATGCTGGCCAAACTTACCGATGGCAGCAGTAACGGCTTTCATCCTGGCACCCAATCTTTTACCTAATGCAAGAAAATTTGGTTTTATTTTTTTATTGATAAAGCCTTCAGTTGCTGTCAGGTATTCTATTTCTTTTACATTAACCTCACTTTTTATCAGGTCCTCCACCTTTGACAACTGTTCTTTCATTCCACCATTTAGTACAGGAATTAGCACCCGGTGCAAGGGCTGCCGAACTTTAATATTGACCTTTTTGCGAATACTTAGTATTAATGAGGACGCGTCTTGTGCTAATCGCATTCTTTCTTCCAGCGCTGTGTCAATTGCCGCTTCATTTGCGGTAGGAAAATCGGCATGATGCACGCTTTCAACTTTGAAACGCCCTGTAACTGCATTGAGGTTTTGAAAAACAGCGTCGCTGAAAAATGGCGCAATAGGCGCAATAAGTCTTACGACAGTTTCTAAACATTCGTACAGAGTTTGATACGCAGCAATTTTATCCTGTTCGTACTCACCTTTCCAAAACCGGCGACGACAAAGTCTAACATACCAATTACTTAGATGCTCATCCACAAATTCCTCAATTGCGCGACCAGCATGTGTTGGCTCATAATCGTCCATGCTTTCGGTAACGGTCTTTATCAACGTATTTAACGATGACAAGATCCACCTGTCTATTTCAGTCCGTTGCTCTAACGGTATGTCTGCTTCTTTAAAGGCAAAGCCATCGAGGTTGCTGTACAGGCAGAAAAATTGGTAGGTGTTGTAGAGCGTTCCAAAAAACTTTCGTTGAACCTCCTGAATTCCACTGCTATCGAACTTCAGATTATCCCAGGGGCTTGCATTTGTAATCAGGTACCAACGAGTGGCATCGGCGCCAAATTTTTCGATTGTTTGAAAAGGGTCTACAACATTACCGAGCCGCTTACTCATTTTATTGCCATTCTTGTCAAGCACGAGCCCGTTAGATACGACCGTTTTATAAGCAACACTATCAAAAAGCAAAACACCTAAGGCATGTAAGGTATAAAACCAGCCTCGGGTTTGATCGACCCCTTCACAGATAAAGTCGGCAGGAAAAGCTTTGTGTCCATCCACCATGTCTTTATTCTGAAACGGATAATGCCATTGCGCATATGGCATTGCCCCGCTGTCGAACCATACATCTACCAGATCAGGCACCCGTTTCATCGGTTGTAAATTAGCGCTAACCAATATTATTTCATCAACGTATGGCTTGTGTAAGTCGAGAATACCTTCGTGTAAGTAATGCACATTTACATCACCTCCTAAAGCCTGGTTAGCCTTGCGAATTGCCGTATTTAATTCTTCAATACTTCCTATACATATTTGTTCGCTGCCATCTGCTGTTTTCCAGATTGGCAAAGGTGTACCCCAAAAACGGCTGCGGCTTAGGTTCCAATCGACCATGTTTTCAAGCCAGTTACCAAAGCGTCCCTCACCCGTTGATTTAGGCTTCCAGTTGATTGTTTTATTTAATTCGATCATCCTATCCCTAAGAGCAGTAGTCTTTATAAACCAGGCATCTAAAGGGTAATAAAGGATTGGCTTGTCCGTTCTCCAGCAGTGGGGATAGGTGTGCTCGTATTTTTCTACCTTAAACGCACGGTTCTCTTTTTTAAGTTTTACACTGATGTCTACGTTTACGTCTTCAAACTCCTTTTCGTCTTTGTAGTTC
>JALYZZ010000678.1 GCA_030948675.1 Bacteroidota bacterium
AGCAAAAGATGTCAGCAGTAGCTGTTTCTAAAGGCATCGACCTGCAATTGGAAAGAGCAGTAGAAGAAACCTTAAAGCTGTTGGAAAAAGAACCATGGCCTTCAGTAAAAAATCCGCCTTATTCTACTCCAGCAACGAAGAAATGAGCTACACAGGGATAGGAAATACTGCGCAATATCTGATTTGCCAGGTTCAACAGAAATAGTACAAAAAAGCCTTTACCCATGCTGCTGATTTTTTTGTTGATCACCGGCATTGACGTTCTTGTGGCCCGCGTGAATGCATAAGTACAAAGTAGGGCAGCAATAGACCCATCAGTAGGATAGGAGATTGCGGATTAGAAAAGAAGCTATTTGTTAAACCATCTCCTTTTTTTTGCCGAGCACGTACTCATAGAAATCCGGCAATGGCTGCACGTGCGGCATTAATAATGCCGATGCCTGGGCAGCAGTGAGCACCTGATGTGGTTCGAGCTTCATGATTTCAGATGTTGACCTGTCCGGTTCAAGCACGTATTCTCCCAACAACCGGCATCGGTCATCATAGGGCCAAAACCATTGCTCATGGCTCCTGTACAGGTACATCTGATTTTCGTCGGGCTTGATGCCTCTGAAGTCGAGCATTTTGATGAAGAACTCTCGAGATAAGCCCTTCGGTAAAATGTGGAGTAATTTGGTGCTGAGGAGTGTTCCTCCCCAAACCTGCTGGTATACGGTAAGTTTTGATGCGACGAAATTGTCGGCAACAGCCACCTGTTCGTCCTCTGCATAGAAAACACACTGGTTGGTCTCTGCCCAGTTTCGATACATAGACCGCACCTCGCCCTTACCAGCAATTTTTAAATCCAATCCAAATGCCTGGAAGTTATAAATTGGATGGTCATTCATCATTTCTTCTGTAAGCACGTCTTCGTAGTGTCCTGAAAATTCCAACAGCCGATGCCTTGCATAACTCATCAAAATATAACGGTGTCTGGGATTAGTCGTCACCTCAAGCAACCGATCAATGGCAATATTGCCTTTTGTAATATCAGGAATTTGCATAACCTTATTTCTTTTATCTTATTTTAAATAGCCACTAGCTGATGTCTGTGCTGCTTTAGTTTCTGCAACTGGTAGCAGCGCTGCTGCCGGGCCAGGACCTGTATACCTTCGCATTAGACTCAAAAAGAGCATCGCAATAGCCACATTTAACGCTACAACAATTGCCCACTCAAAGCTTTGACCCGTATGCTCTGGCATTGCCGCAGCAGGTGGTGCTAAATAGATCACTTTGCGGTAGTAAATGGCTACTGCTGTAAGAATATATATTGACACTATAACTACCCAATTAAGCGTGGGCGCCCAGGGACGCTTCGAGAGCTTTTCCGGTGTGTTATAAAAAGTCTGAAAGAGCCTCCTTGGCCCTACATCCAAATAGCGGTACGCCACGAGCCAGTAAAGCAGTCCGTAATAATAAAACCAGTTAAGTGCTATGGCTGCCACCAGCACATGCAATGAAATTTCAAAATAGTTACGAATACGCACCCATATTCCGATGAGCTTACCAAACGATTGCGGGTTGCGGTTGAAGTAAAAAGCAAGCGGGAGAGAAGCTGTTAGCAGCGCAATACGACCGCCCCAATACCACAGCTTGCTTTTGTAGTGCAACGCTAAGGGTCCGCACACGAACAGATCGAGTGAGACAATTATTAAGTGAACTGTAAAAATGCTAATGGCCGTTTTATTGCCAAAGAGCGGGTTCAAGAGCTTCTGCGGCCGCCGAAAACCCTGGTACACCTGTCGAACGCCTATCCAAACTCCCCAAAACAGCAGGATAGTGTAAATGATTGTAATGATAATTGAGTCGAGTGTTACCGGCGATGAATCCATACGTGTAACAAAATAGTGATTAGTTTTAATAAAAGCAAATTCTAAAGAAGGTGATTAAGAGCGAGTTATGAACTGTTTCAAGTGATGCAGAAATATTGGCCGGTAGTTTAAGAATTGTGAAGCCCTTAGAAATTTTAAAGTGGTTGCATAACAGTGTCAGGTAGAGGATGGTATCCCTCTAAATTAACTATGGCTTAATCTACAACAGGCGGGGGTGGTTTTTACGTGTCTGTCTGGTACCTCATCCGTGCCTGTCGTAAAATCGCAGGCTTAATAGTTGCCGCAACCGTCACTATCCTAAATGCCAGGGGCACAAGCGTGAAGAATGGATACAGCCGCGCCAGGCTGACCTGTCGCCATGCACCTACTATCACGTGGTCGTCACTTTGCCCGAAAAGATCAACCCACTGGCATTGCATCAACTTAAACTGGTGTACGATGCATTGTTTGCATCTGCATGGGCTACCTGCAGCAGTTGTCAGCGGGGAAGGAGCAACTGGGCAGAACTTAGGCCTTTATACACACCTGCAACAGGTTTATTTGCTACCCACATCTGCTACCCAACTAAGTAAGGCACAAAAAAACAGGCTCTCCGCCTGCCGTTGATCCCTACCATTGCACACGATAACTCCATAACAAAAACCATCCTGATATTGGACGGTATCGTTTAACACCGGTTTCATTGTTCGCCCGTTAGGCGCATCGAAACCTTAGTTATTGGGCACTGCTTTGTTTTAGTCTTGTCTATGCAACCTCAGAGCTAGTCTTAAAAGCGCCAAGCCCTCCGCCTAAAAGTTAAACAAAGTTATTTTTCCAAATGAACTTGTAAACCAATACCAGTCTGATTGGTTTCATTTGTACCACTAAAACCATTAATCTTCGTGATTGAATAGCCGAGTAAAAATTCTAATCCAACGCTTGAATTAAAATAAATGACCGGCGCTGCCGCAAAAGCGAAAGTGTTGTTGAATACTTTGTCATAATCTCGCTTTAATAGACCATACTGATAACTTCCTTCTACCAGAACATTTACTTGCCGGTCAACAGGTAAAAAATAATACCTGAGAAAATGACCAAAACTTGCATCGGTATAAGTGGCAAAAACAGAAGTGCCGGTAGCTTTAGAACCTTGCTCTCCTATGCTAACCTTAATCCCTCCTGCAAATTTATTTATAAAAAAATAGCCGATATTGGGCGTATTCTGAATCGTGAAACCCGTATTTCTTTGTCCTGCATCGCTTTGTAATTAGTAGAGGTATAATTTGCGTTACCTCCAACAATCCAGTTTCCTTTTGTAATCTGGCAGTCAACGCCGGTATTTAAAAAAATAGTGAGGCGGTTTCAATGTTCTAACGCAACGGATAAGCAATTGAAAATAAGTAGATTACTCTGAATGTCCCATTCCCACTTTGACCCAATACCCTCGAACTCAGGTTTTTAAGAGGGTATTGGGTCAAAGTAGTCATTCAAGCTATTGATAATCAAATATCACCTTATCGTTTCGTTAGATTATTGAACCGGCAGACGGGTTGCCCATAACGAACAGGGCTTGGCGCTGTTGGGATATTTGAAAAACGTCTGCAGATAACTGAAGCCCAATATTGTTTTAAAAGTTGAAGTTATGAACTAAAGCTAAATTAATAAAGTCCTGCCGAAACCGAAGCTGATAGCGAACTACAGCCGAAGTTTCAACGTCCCGCCCCAATAACGCCAAACCTCTTGTTGTACTAAACCCCTGTCGGGGTAGCCAGCGGCAGTATCATTCTCAGCGAAGTCGTTAAAAAGCTTATCTTCACTTAACTCGCTCAAAGTCAAACTCTTCGAAGTGCCGGAATAGGGCGCAAAAACGAGAACTCCATATATAATAGTAAGGTCGCAGTCAGCGGCACCCAAATACCCCGTCATTGGTTTCGTACAACAGCGATTTCATTTCTTGCCCGTTGGGCAAAACGAAACCTTAGTTA
>JALYZZ010000488.1 GCA_030948675.1 Bacteroidota bacterium
GCGTTTTATCGCCTAATGGGAATATAATTTTTACGTTTCGAATGAATAACGGTCAACCGCAATATACTGTTAAGTTTAAAAATAAAATATTGGTTGACTACAGTAGTTTAAGCTTGCATTTTTTAAATGGCTCGTTTGGCAATAATATTAAAACGGGAAAAATAATTGTTTCAGACGGCGTGGAGGATTATGCTTTACCAGCAGGCAAAACAAGCAAAGTAATTGATGCTTATAAAGAAGCATTAATACCTATGCAGGAAATAAAAGGTAAAAGCAGATTAGTTAATTTAAGGGTAAGGGTTTTTAATGGTGGACTAGGCTTAAGATATGAATATCCGCAGCAAGCAACCTGGACAGATTACACGCTAACTGATGAGAACACTACGTTTAAACTGTCCGGCAACCCAACGGCAACAGTAGCTTTTTTAGAAAGTTATTTTACCTCGCATGAGCATCGCTATAATGTATTACCTGTAAATGATATTAAGAATGATACGCTCATGGATATGCCTGCCTTGTTTCAATTTGGCAATACTTTTATGGCCATAACTGAAGCAAACCTTATTGATTATGCAGGCATGAGTTTAATTAAGCGCAACGGCATACTAACCAGCCAGCTAACACCACTCCCACATCAAACCAGTATTAAAGTAAAAGCTGTTTTACCGCATCATAGCCCCTGGAGGGTAATGATGATCAGTGACAGGATCGGTGGTTTAATTGAATCAAATATTCTTACCGATTTAAGTGATCCCTCCAAAATAAAAGATGCAACATGGCTTAAACCCGGCAAAGCAACCTTTCACTGGTGGAACGGAGATATATCGCCGGATACAACATGGGAGCCGGGTGTTGATTTTGAATTCAATCAATATTACATTGATTTTTGTGCTAGAAACAATATACAATATCATACAATAATTGGTTACAGGAGAGTAGCATGGTATCAGAATGATGGCCCGGATTATTCACCCGGCCCAAATACAGATGTAACAAAACCAAGACCCGGCCTTGATATACAAGCATTAAGCGATTATGCAAGATCAAAAGGTGTTCGGTTGCGTGTCTGGGTGCATTGGCAGGCGCTCTATCCTAAGCTCGACACTGCTTTTGCTTTATTTGAAAAATGGGGGATTGAAGGAATGATGGTTGATTTTTTAGACAGGGATGACCAGGAGATGGTAAAGATTCAGGAAGAAATTCTTCAGAAAGCTGCTGCACATCATTTGGAAATCCAATTTCATGGTGCATACAAACCTACCGGTTTAAGCCGCACGTATCCCAATGAATCAACCCGTGAAGGAACACTTAATTATGAGAATGATAAATGGGGTAACCTTATTACTCCAGATGATGATATAAATATACCTTTTACACGTGGACTTGCCGGCACAACTGATTACCATCTCGGAGGCTTCAGGGCAATGCCGAAATCAAAGTTTAAAGTGCAGGCAACACGGCCGCATGTTTTAGGCACCCGGTGCCACATGCTTGCTATGTATGTAGTATTGGAAAACCACTTAGCAATGGTGTGCGACGAACCGCAGGCTTATGAAGGCCAGCCGGGATTTAAATTTATTAAAGAAATTCCTACAGTTTGGGATCAAACGGTTGTTCCCGGTGCAGAAGTGGGTGAATGGGTATCAATAGCACGACGAAAAGGTACAGATTGGTATATGGGAACAATTAATAACAGCAAAGCAAAAACAGTAACTCTTCCGTTGAAATTTTTATCTGCCGGAAAGTATCATGCAACCGTTTATAAAGATGCCGCTGATGCAGTTAACTATCCTAATAACCTTGTTACAGAAGAAAAAACAGTAAGTTCTTCTGATAGCATAACGATTAATTTGCCTTCCGGCGGCGGTGAGGTAATAAAATTTGAATTAAGTAAATAACACTGACACCAGGAAACACTGGCACCAACAGAAAAGAATAAAGCGGCGATAGCAAAACATGAAAAATAGTAGACAGCGGTTTTAAAAAAGAGATTTGTGTATAATAAATATACCTTACTACTTAATCATCTTGATAATATTTTAGGAGATGTGCTGCGAGGTTAATAGAAAAAATAAAAAAATTTAATTCTGCCAAATTAATTCCCTTGTTTTATTTTTCTTTGCATTACCCGGTACTACTGGTAAGTCTAAATCACCAATTATTTTTCGTCCTGTTACCGCTACTGTACAAACAACCGCACGTAGAATAATAAATCTAATAAATGAAAAGCCCTTCAATTGAAACATCATCTATTGATTTTCGTGTTTTTGAAGCCACTCCCGGCAATAGCCTTCTGATAAAATTAGATGCTCCTAACTTTACCATAGTAGCAGTAACAGAGGGAATGATACAAAAATCTGGAATGTCAAAGGCGCAGCTAATAAATAAACCTTTTTTTGAACCTTTCCCCGGCAATACTGATGATCCTGATTTTACGGGGCAGAATGCCGTTATTACGTCTTTTGAACACGTTATTAGTTGTAAAGAGTTACATAGGATGCCGGTCATAAGATACGATCTTCAAAACGATGAGGGCAACTTCACAGAATTATATTGGAGTGTTTATAATAAACCCGTGCTGGACAATGAAGGAAACGTTATTTACATATTACATACTTCAGAAGATATTACTGACCAGGTAAAAGCGCGGCAGAAAGAAGAAAAAATTAAGCTTTATGCACAGGCTCACAATCTTTTAATGCAAGCACCCGTTGCCATACAAATATTAAAAGGTCAGGACCTGATTGTGGAACTCGCCAATGAACCAACCCTTGCCATGTGGGGTAAAGGACGGAATGTTTTAGGTAAACCATTGCTTAAAGTGTTGCCTGAAATAGAAAGTCAAGGGCTTATACGGATTATGCATGATGTAATGCGAACTGCAAAATCTTATGAAGTTTATGAGTTTCCTGTAATACTAAAAACGGATGCCCAAGAAGAGGTCCGCTACTTCAACATTGTTTACCAGCCTTATTATGAAGAAGATCGTTTAAAACCTGCAGGCGTATTGGTGATAGCTGCTGAAGTGACAGACAAGATGATTGCTAAAAAAGAATTGGAAGAAAGTGAATCCCGGTTTAAGGAAATAACAAACAGTTTACCATTAGTTGTATGGACGGCATCTCCTGGTGGTAATCTAACCTACATCAGCAATCAATGGGAGGAATTTTATGGCAATCCGATTTTGCAAAGTTTAGGTAATGGCTGGGCAAATTTTGTTCATCCTGATGATATTGAAAGTGCAGGGTCGAAATGGTCACATTGCCTTAGCACCGGTACTTTATACGAAACGGAATTCCGTGTGCTGCACAAGAACAACAGTTACCGGTGGAT
>JALYZZ010000718.1 GCA_030948675.1 Bacteroidota bacterium
TGCTGCACCATACTTTCTACCTGCCTCAGCTTACGATGCACTATTTGTAAAAATGCTTCGTGCTGTTCAGGCTTTAGCTGTTGTCTATTTTTTAATAGTACCGTTTCAGTATAACCTCTTGCAATAGAGAGCGGGGTTCTAAGATCGTGAGAGATGTTAGCAATAAAAGTTTTTCTTTCTGTTTCTGATTTGGTAAGCTTACAAATATTGTCTCTAAGCAAATCAGCCATTTTATTAAATGCATGGGTAACAGGTGCAAACTCTTCATTCTCTTTAACGTCAAACCGTGCCTCAAAATCTCCATTTTGAAAACGTTCTAACACACCTATCATCCGATTGAACCTTTTACGAATGCGCCTTAAATAAATAATACTAAACAATATGGAGAGAACAATAATAGCAGTAAAGACTTTTATTAGAAGATTGCCGAAATAACTAGTATAGAGCGTGTTTATCACCTTCTTATTGCTTCCTAAAATAACATATATATAACCAAGCGTTTTTGTTGTACCATGTACTGTAGAGGCCGAAAAAATTTTTGGATTTGCCGGATCCCGCGGATCGGGGCCTGTAATGTATTCCTGGCCTTTTGATTCTATAAGTCTATTAATATTTTTAAGAGGTAGCTTCCATTGCTTAATTGCATTTTCGTTGGCATGATAAGCCACAACTTTACCTGAATTATCTAAAAAATAAACTTCGACACTTGGGCTTATAACCATGGCATCGTGAAAAACAGAATCGGCTTTGCGCTTGTTTATACCATCATTTTCAAAAGGAGAAGTAAATTCTGCAATATGCTTTGCCACATCTTTGTTAAGCAGTTGGGTACTCGCCTCATGAAAGTTTCTCGTGGAGAGGTAAGTAATCATCATAAAGAGAAGGCATAGTGCTGATATTAAGGTGAACACCAAAATACTTATGCGCCCAAATATGGTTAATCGCTTTGCTTTCATTCAGAAAATCTGTACCCGGTTCCCCAGGAGGTTAATATGTATTCGGGCCTTTGAAGGTTGTTTTCAATTTTTAATCTAAGGCGGTTAATATGAGAGGTGATGGTATGTTCGTAACCTAAAAATGCCACACCCCATATCATTTCCAGCAGCTCATGACGGCTAAAAGTTTTACCAGGATTGCTTGCAAGTAATAATAACAGGTCGAATTCTTTAGGCGTTAAATCCAGTCGCTCACCATGTATGCACGCCTTTCTTTTTTCTGCATCTACGGTAAGGTCTTTGTAATTTATAACGGTATCTTCATCATCTTTTTCATGATTATTTTCTGCTCTCCTTAATAGTGCTTTCGTACGTGCTAATAATTCAAGCACCCCAAAAGGCTTTGTTACATAATCATCTGCACCCAGTTCCAGGGCTAAAACCTTGTCGCTTTCTTCTCCGTCTGCAGTCAGCATCATGATGGGTACATCCATATCTTTTTTCCGGATCAGCTTGCATAATTCAAGGCCATTGGTATCAGGAAGACCAATATCAAGAATGATTAAATTAAAACGGAGTGCTGAAATTTCTTTAATAGCATCTTTACCGTTACCTGCAGTAACGAGATTATACGATTGGGAACTAAAATGAAGATTTAAGAGATTTGCAAGTTCAGGATCATCTTCGACCAGAAGAATGTCTTTCATATTCTTTGTTTTGGAATAGTAAGAGGTAAAGCCCGTTTGTCCAAATTACAAAATAAAGTATTCCCAATAAGTGAGAAACGCACAGATTATTGAGAAAACTAGAAAAGTGGAGCAAGATTTTTATTAAACCGAGCTTAATAGTAAGTAGAAGTTTCTTTACAATCAGGTAACCTAATACCTTCACTTGCTTTCGTAAATGCTTTCCAATTTTATCAGCATCAGCAGGTAGATATTTATTTGGATCATCATCTGCAGTGCAGACACATTGCGCAGCGCAAACCCAGGCAATCCAATTTCATCAATGGCATCATCACAGAGTTGAATAAATACCGACGTACAATATTTTTGTAAGGATATGTTGCTCTTTGTAACGCTATTTAAGATACAATCTGAAAAGCTATAGCAGTTTTGTGCGTTCGTGAAGTGATTACTACGCAGCCAAATTAACTTCAGATGAAACTGGAATTGGGTCGTGGTCAGAACAACAATTTATGAATGCAATCAGAGAAGTTGAATACAAAGGGATGGACAATTCAAGCCGCTGCTCCCTCCTATGCCGTGGCAGGCTTTTGCCGAGCAACTGACGAAGATTTGAAAGCTATCTTTAGTTTTCTAAAATCAACCCCGCCTGTTAATAATGTCTTTCCCGCCCCGCTTGCACCAAACGCTTTGGCTTCGAAGTAACAGGTAATACAATACAATATGTTTAAGATAGGCGCTGAAATACCTGATGTGCCTCTCTTAATTTTTTGCACGTTTAGCATCTGCTCAGCCCTTTTATTATTTGCTTACTGAAACACCCTTCCAAAAAGCGATATAATTCTTAATATTTTCAGCTTCCTGTTTTGGGTCGGGATAGTACCAGGCAGCATCTCGGTTTTCTTTATTGTTTACGTTCAAGCTGTAGTAAGACGCTACCCCTTTCCAGGGGCAAGTGGTGTGTGTGCCTGATGCAACAAGAAATTCTTTTTTTACTGCATCTGCAGGAAAATAATGGTTGTTTTCAACAACGATTGTTTCATTGCTTTCGGCAATGACTTCATTATTCCATATCGCTTTCATTGATTAAAATTTTGAATTGTTTCTTTAAAATTTACTTCTTTTCTTTTTTTTGTGTGTACCCTTTAAAGGTGCAATTAGTTTTATAATGAACATCTACTAATCTTTTTATAACCATTTTGCCGGTCTTTATTTAACACAAGAATGCCCGAAGTGTTTTGACCTTTATCATTTAATTTAAAATTTCTAGCCTACATTTGCAGCATTCATATACTCTCTGTTAGCAGACCTGATAATCTTCCTTCTCCTTAAAAGTATTCATCTGGTCATTTATAATGAGCAGAATATTCGATCAATCTTCACATACAATTTGGAAGGTTGTAATTTTTTTTCTATAAATATTTTTCAATTGTTATTCGAAAATTTAGATTTGATTGAGCCAATTTTAAGAGCGCTCAAAACTGAAGGATATACAAATCCTACACCGATACAGGAACAAGCTATTCCAGTTGTTTTACAGCAAAGAGATCTACTAGGTTGTGCACAAACAGGCACCGGTAAGACGGCTGCATTTGCTATCCCTATTTTGCAAACGTTGTACAATCAAAAAGCAACACAACGCGGAACAAAGAATATAAAATGCTTAATACTTACACCGACCCGCGAACTTGCCATACAAATTGGCGAAAGTTTTATGGCATATGGTGAGCATACGGGGTTGAGTCATTTGGTTGTTTTTGGTGGCGTTTCGCAGGTACCGCAGGTAAATGCTTTGAGACATGGCATTGACATTTTAATTGCCACCCCTGGCAGGTTATTAGACCTAATGGACCAGCGCCACATTAATCTGCAGCACATTAATATGTTTGTATTAGATGAAGCTGACAGAATGTTGGATATGGGTTTTATTCACGACGTAAAAAAAGTGATTGCAAAATTGCCTTCAAAGAGGCAAACATTGTTTTTCTCAGCAACGATGCCGTCAGAAATAGCGTTACTTGCAGATACAATTCTTGATAATCCAGTTAGAGTAGAAGTTACCCCTGTTTCTTCCACTGCTGAAAAGATTGAGCAGGCTGTTTACCTGGTAGAGAAAGAAAATAAACCCTCGTTGTTATTGCACGTTCTGCAAACCAGCGACATTAAAAGCGTTTTGGTGTTTACCCGCACAAAACATGGTGCAGATAAAGTAGCGAAGTTTTTAAATCGCGCAGATATATATGCCGATTCTATACACGGTGAAAAATCACAAACCGCAAGACAACGTGCCTTGTCTATGTTTAAGACAGGCCAGTTAAGAGTACTTGTAGCTACTGATATTGCTGCAAGAGGTATTGATATAGATTCTCTTTCGCATGTTATCAATTTCGATTTACCAAACGTTCCCGAAAATTATGTACATCGCATTGGTCGTACCGGACGCGCCGGCGCATCAGGTATCGCAATGTCTTTTGTAGATGCAGAAGAAAGAGCGTACTTAAAGGACATTAACAGGCTTATTTCTAAAAACATTCCCGTTGTAGAAGATCACCCTTTTCACAGCAGCAAAGGCAGAATGATTACTGCGCATCCTAATAATGTGAACAGGTCTGTGGCTGTGCCCAGACATCAAAATACTGAACAAAGAAGAGAACGAACTACCTGGAGCCGGAACCAGATTACTAAAACAAAAGCGGCCTTATAAAATAACAAAAGCGCTTCGAACCGTCGAAGCGCTTTTTGTTATTTCATACTCTATCTTTTGCAGTTATTTATTAATGCTACTACTACTGCTACCGTTTTAATTCAACACCTGGTACACCACCTCCTGCTTTGCTTTATTTTTCAAGCTTACTTCTCCTATTTTTTCGAAATTGAAAGACTCTTTGATCTTTTCGTATGAGCATTGATTAATTACAATTTGGCCAGCCTGCGCAATGGACTGAAGTCGCTGGGCGGTGTTTACGACGTCGCCGATAACCGTATAATCAAGGCGACGCAAATCGGCAGAGCCAATATTACCTGAAATAACTTCGCCACTATTTACACCGATAGACACTTTAGGAGAGAAAGTTTTACCAATCGCCGGCGTGATTTTTTCGATTTGTTTCCGCACTGCAAGACAGGCTTCTATTGCCCGGTCTAAATGATAATCACCCTTAAAAACGGCCATGATCGCATCGCCAATAAATTTGTCAATATATCCCTTTTGGGCAATAATTTCCTTCACCATGACGTCAAAGTAGTTGTTAAGTAGCGCAACCACTTCGTTCGGCGGTTCTTTTTCAGTCATAGAAGTAAAGCTGCAAATATCTACGAATGCAACTGTTGCTTCAACCGTTTCATTCAGCAACAAACTTTTTTCAAACTCCGTACCGCTCATGAACTTCAAGACGTTCTCATCCACATACAT
>JALYZZ010000494.1 GCA_030948675.1 Bacteroidota bacterium
GATATTGGATAACCCCATTGAATTGGCCGACCCAGAACACGGCTTAAACGATAGCTGCTCCACACTTTTAACGCGTTTATAGCACGTCTCGGCGTTACTTTAGACAATAAGTTTACACTATCATTCAGATTAAAATAAGGCATGGGTGTAAAATTAAAGTTTGTCAGGCGTATAAAAGTGGTAAAATCGTTTGCAATAACAATTGTGTACCAAAAATGCATTCAAATGACATGAAAGTTGTAAAACTTGTTACGCTTTTTATTACCCGGCTCTACCTCTTTCTTCGTCATCGTTGCGTCGCCCTCTTGTACTACAACAACTAAAGGTGCATTTATACTCATGCAGTTAGCCCCTGCATTATTTTTATGAATTGATTAAATGCTGAACCCTAAATCGTTCGTGCTCATTTTTTTGCTTCCATTATTTTATCTAAAACCAAACCGTGCGCTCTAGCCCATTACCTCCTTTTAGCCTCAGCTTCTCTTGTTATATTTGTTTATCTTGAATCAGCATATTTAACCCTCTTCATGAAAATACTATTTACAACCTTTCTTTTCTCTATACTTCTCCTCTCTTTTAAAACTAAAAAACCAATGGACGTCTTTGACGATTATCCGGTTTATACGGGTAATGATTTAGGCATTACTTATACGCCAGCGAAAACGGGTTTTAAAGTATGGGCTCCAAAAGCATCAGCAGTAAAGTTGAGGTTATACAATGACGGTGACAAGAGTGCTGCCACAAAGACTATTAACCTTCAAAAGGCAGGTAACGGCGTTTGGCAAACCAGTGTTAAGGGCGACAATAAAAACGTGTATTATACTTTTCAGGTTTTGCAGGACGGTAAGTGGCTGCAGCAAAGACCCGATGTATATGCGAAGGCAGTAGGTGTCAATGGCCAACGAGGAATGATTGTAGACCTCCATACAACCAACCCTGCAAACTGGCGTTTGGACAAAAAGCCCGTTCTAAAAAATTATACAGATATTATTATTTACGAACTACATATTCGCGACCTTTCTATGGATCCACATTCGGGTATACAGCACAAAGGAAAATTTCTAGGCTTAACAGAAACAGGCACCAAAACGCCCGGTGGAGAACGAACAGGATTGGATCATTTAAAAGAGCTGGGTGTAACCCATGTGCATCTGCTGCCTTCTTTTGATTTTAACTCTGTTGATGAGTCTGCACCGCAGTTACATCAATATAACTGGGGATACGATCCCCTTAATTACAATACGCCTGAAGGAAGCTATGCTACTGATGCCTATAATGGAAATGTGCGGATAACGGAATTTAAAAAAATGGTGCAGACGCTGCATGCAAACGGAATAAGGGTAATATTAGATGTAGTGTATAACCATACGAGTAACCTCGAGTCAAACTTTAACGAGTTTGCACCCGGGTATTATTACCGTCACAATGCGGATGGCAAATATTCAGATGGTGCAGGCTGCGGCAATGAAACGGCATCAGAACGAGCGATGATGCGAAAGTTTATGATTGAATCAGTGTGTTATTGGGCAAAAGAATATCACATAGACGGATTTCGATTTGACTTAATGGGGCTTCACAATATTGAAACAATGAATCAGATTAGTGCTGCTTTACATTTGATAGACCCGACCATTTTTATCTACGGCGAAGGATGGACAGCAGGTGCAACGCCACTGCCGGAAGAACAGCGCGCCGTTAAAAAAAATACGTTCAAACTAAACAACATAGCTGCATTTAGCGACGATATTCGTGATGGGCTTCGCGGTCCATTTGGAGACGTTCACGCAAAAGGTTTTGCAAGTGGTGACGCTGGTTGGAAAGAAAGTGTAAAATTTGGTATTGTGGCTTCTACAAGACATCCTCAAATAAATTATAAAGCGGTTAATTATTCTAAAGAGCCATGGGCTGCACAACCTGATCAGGCAATTAGCTACGTTTCTTGTCACGATGACAATACGCTTTTTGACCGCCTTACAATTGCCAACCCCAATGCTACTGAAGAGGAACTTATTAAAATGGATAAACTGAGCAATACGGCGGTGTTGACATCGCAGGGCGTATCTTTTATACAGGCAGGTGCAGAAATGCTAAGAACAAAACAGGGGATAGCAAATTCTTATAATTCACCCGATTCTATCAATCAACTTGACTGGAACAGGAAGCAGAAATACAAAAAGGTGTTCAACTATTATAAAGGGTTGATTGCCTTGCGAAAAAATCATCCTGCTTTCCGAATGCCGACAACCGAACTAATCCAGGATCATTTGAAGTTTTTAGAAACTGATGACAACATCATTGCTTACCATATCGAAGGCAATGCAAACAAAGACAAGTGGAAGGACATACTTGTGGTAGTGAACGGAAGCGGGCAGCAGAAAATGCTGCATATTCCAGCAGGCAATTGGACGCTGGTGTGCGATGGAGATGAAATAAATGAAAAAGGAATAAGGAAGGTAAATAGTCAGCAGGTAACTGTGCCGGCAACAACCGCACTTGTAATGTATAGGATGAATTAATTACGCCTTTATTCCTGGTACTGATTCGGAAAATCTCCAACGTGTTGCACACTGATACATTGCTTTAAATGGAGCGTCGCCACCAAAGCTACATAGAATGCCACTGCCCGCTCCCTCAAAGTTTTCATAATTACTTCACACATTATTAGTCATATTTGTCGCCGCAGATGCTGCAGTGAATATGGCGAAACGTAAAACCAAAAAGAAAAATACATTTAATAAACGGTGGATTTTTATTCCTGTTATTTTGGTTGGTGTAGGTTCGCTAATTTATATCTGGTATAAGCTTGGCAAAATAAACCATGCGAAATTTGTTCGTTACCCCGCCTTTGGAATTGAGATTCCTGACAGTTATGAAATACACGGAATAGACGTAAGCAAGTACCAGAGCTACATAGATTGGCCCTCGGTTAAAGAAATGAAGGTGAACAATGTGCGCATCGGTTTTGCTTTTATAAAAGCTACGGAAGGACTTGGAAATACAGACCGGCTTTTTAAAAGAAACTGGAAAAAAACAAAAGAAGCAGGTGTTACAAGAGGCGCGTACCACTTTTTTTTGGCCACCAAGAGTGGAAAGCTGCAGGCAAAAAATTTTATCAGCAGCGTTAGTCTTGAACCGGGCGATCTGCCACCGGTGTTGGATATAGAACAATTGTATGGTGTAAAGCCGGAGAAGATGCGTAAAGAAGTGCAAGACTGGCTGACCGTTGTTGAAGACTACTACAAAGTGAAACCCATTATTTATACGTACGTAAATTTTTATACCAGTTACATGGCTGGCCAGTTTGATGACTATCCACTATGGGCGGCACACTACCTCGAAAAAGATAAGCCACGTATTAGTCGCTCGTGGATTTTTTGGCAACACAACGAACGGGGCAGGGTCAACGGGATAACGATGCCAGTAGACTTTAATGTTTTTAATGGAGACAGCGCTGATTTTGATAAACTGCTCTTAAAGTAATACGACGGTTAGCTGTCACCTTCTTTTGAACATACCTCCGATTGCAGTTATCTAATTTTAGTTTCTAATTTTGGAAACTTTTCTTACTTTTGACAAAACTCATTAGTGCGTTATTTTGAAACAATTTTTTTAGAAGAAGCGGACCAATTTATAGCAGGACTTGGCCAAAAGTTGCAAAAAAAGTATTTTATAACGTTGACCTTGCCGAACAACTTAACGATTTAAGGCTTTTTAAAAAGCTGCATTGGGAGATTTGGGAGTTTAGAACAAAGTATGGAGGAAATGAGATACGACTGCTGGCGTTTTGGGATAAAACAAAAGCCGCAGAAACGCTTGTTTTAGCAACACATGGTTTTATAAAGAAGGTTGACAAAGTGCCAACTAAAGAAATTGAACGTGCGGAAAATATTAGAAAAAAATATTTTGAAAACAAAAACAAAAAATAACATCATGGCAAAAACTTCGATGAAGTCTTTTACGCTTGCTGAGATGAAAGATAAATATATCGGCAAAGAAGGCACTGAACAACGTGACCAGTATGAATACGAACTTCGAATGGACGTATTAGGACGAATGATAAAGAAGGCAAGGCAAGAACGTAACCTTACACAAGAGCAATTGGGTGAATTAATAGGTGTGCAGAAAGCTCAAATATCTAAACTTGAAAGTAGTGCTAACAGTGCGACCATTGACACTATTTTAAAAGTTTTCAAAGCGCTAAAAGCAGACATTCATTTCAATGTTACGCTTGAAAACCAAAACCTGCAATTAACGTAGAGGGGAAAGGCGAACGCACAACAAGGGGTTTGGCGTTATTGGGCAGGACGTTGAAACATCGGCTACAGTTCGCTATCAGCTTCAGTTTCGGCGGGACGTTAATAATTTAGCTTTAGTTCATATCTTCAA
>JALYZZ010000059.1 GCA_030948675.1 Bacteroidota bacterium
TAACGTAATCCTCACTTTACTAATTGACTTGTTAGATTGAAATGAACCGGTTGAGAATAAGGTATCCAATCCATTGCGAAACTTGAGGATGTCTATTACTTGTGGCTTGCTGTTTAACGTCATCCAACCGCCTGAAATACCTCCGTTATCATCATCCTTTTCTACTTCACCTCCATGGTTTCGTTCGTGCTCTGCTTCAGCTTTGTCTTCTGCTTTTATCTCGACTTTTTGTATGTCTACAAAAACGTTATCAAAAACAAGAGACGGATCATCGGTAACAAAAACACTGACGGCTTTAGTTGTACCGCCCGGCTCAGCAGTATTTTTTTGACAACCTACAATTGCTGCTGAAAAGATTAGCGTTACTGATAATGCTTTTACATAGCTGGAAATTTGCTTCTTCATAATAAATGTTTGTTTTAATTATTTAATTGCACCAGTTGTTTTTTAAGGCGCTTCAATAATTAGTGTCCACCCTTACAAAGTTTGTAATCAATTATAATAAAAAAATCTCCGGTTTTATTAACCGGAGATGTAGATGGAAGAAAACGAGGGCCATTTATTTCTTTGTTAGAAGCTTCACCTTTAATAAAAACAGGCTGCTGACTTTGTCATGGTACAAGTGCTGCTCATCATTATGTATGTTGCTAAGCAGCGGCAAAGCCTTAGAAGGCTCATTATTTTGAAGGTATGCCATGGCTAAATAATACTCAACATCGTCCTCAAGCAAATGGCTGTTCTGTTTTGCATTTTTCTGTTGAACCGAATGAAGAGCCTGTATTGCAGCAGGCGCATTGTGACGTTCTAAATATGCATTCGCTAAATAAAAGTAGTCAGTTACAGTAGGTTGTCTTACAGTAGAAAAACTGCTTATAAGCTGTTGCGTCAAATGGCGCTTAAAAAGTTGTTCTAAGGTTGACGAACTGTTATCTCCGCGACTTTCATGCAAGCTGTAGGCCTGGTAGTTTGAGTTAAATAATTTTTCTGACGAGAGTGATGTGTATTGGTAAATGGCAAGACAACCAATCACAACAATGAAGACTGCTGCAACTCTGAATACTTTTGCAAACATGGGAATGACGCGTGTTTTTTTACTTGCGGTTTCTTTTAATTCCTTCATCATCTCCGCGTGAATGTTCGCTACGTGTTGCTGCAAACCGTAATGCTTGATCGCCAATTGAGTGCCCTGTAAATTTTCAATCGCCTGCTGCAAGGATGCGTCATTTTCAATTCGGCTTTTCATCGCCGCCTTGTCGTTTTCAGACAATTCACCGTCGAGGTATTGAATTAAAAAATCTGTGTCGTTCTCATTCATAAGAAAAAATTGTTTTAAGATTGCGGGCAACACCAGGCTTTGCAATCAAAGACTGCTCCAGTTGCTTCAAGCATTTGTATTTTTTATTTCTTACCACCTGTTCATTTTCATAATCCAATTGTTGCAATATTTCCTTCATACTCAGGTTATCATAATAGTAGGCCAGCAATATCTTTTTACACATCTCTCCCAGTCCTTGCACTAACAACATCAGTTGCGAACGCATTTCCCTGTTGACAATGTGTTTACTAATATCCTCATCCACCGTGCTTTTCCCCTTCTCGAATTTTTCATCGCGCAGTTGTGAACGGTTTCGTTTCTTTAACTCGTTCAACCAAATGTTACGGACAACCGCAAGCAAAAAGGTTGATACCGAACTTTCTTCCCTGAATTTACCTTGTCTTACCAGATCAATCAATGTTATCAACGCTTCCTGAAAAACGTCTTCAGCATCTTCATCGCTACCACTGTTTTGATTAATGTAAGATGACACTTTGCGATAGTTTGACCTATAGAGAAACTTAATGACAGCATCAGGAATTCTATCCATGCTCAGCGTTTTCACCACTTCCTTATCTGAAATCTGTGTACCTATTTCCATCGGTATGTCGTATTAGTAGCCGCCAAAATTGATTTTGTAATCAACACGTAAAAAATAATTACAAAGGTTAGGTATTAATTTTTTAAAAGATCAGTTCAGGGATTTTCAATAAGATGCTATTCCGTTTCAAATCGATTTTAATCCTATTGCCATTAACAAAACATTTACTCGTTATACCCAACCTTCCTTTTTTCTACCTACATCTGTAGTACTGTGATAATAAAAGATTTAATTGAAGAGTGTTGATATAAATGAAGGCCTGTTATTTGAAGCACTAAAAAGCAAATACACAAAAAATGAACAGAAAAGAATTCTTATCACTTATTGGATTTGGTACGGCAGGTGGTGCACTTGCTTCCTGCATGGGCGGATGCGCTAAAAATGTAAGCTCGGGTACATCAGCTCCGGCTAACGTTGACTTTACACTTGATCTGACACAGGCAGCGAACGCTGCACTGCTGAATAATGGAGGTTTTATATACAAAAATGGGGTAATTGTAGCCAAAACACTTGCAGGCGCTTATATAGCTGTGCAGCAATTGTGTACGCACGAAACCGTTTCTGTTACCTACCAGGCAAGCAACCACCGGTTTTATTGCGATGGACATGGTGCCACCTTTTCAGAAGGCGGAACAGTTACTGGTGGTCCCGCTCCCAGGCCGTTAACAACTTATAATACTTCTTTAACAGCAAATTCACTACGCGTTTATTCATAGGGCATACTTTTTAAGACCTAATAGTTCTTTCTCCAAAAAAAATATCTACCAATGAACATACTGTCGGTACTACTCACCCTAACCCTAATGCAGCCGACCTGGCTAACAAATCTGGAAAAAGGAAAAAACGAAGCTGCAGTTGCAGATAAATTGATCGTGCTGAACTTTTCGGGCTCCGACTGGTGTGGCCCTTGTATCAGGTTGAAAAAGGAAATTTTTTCATCAGATGCTTTTACAAATTACGCAACAAAAAATCTTGTCTTAGTAAATGCCGATTTTCCGCGCTATAAAAAAAATGCCCTTTTAAAAGAACAGGTAAAAGAAAATGAGGCGCTGGCGGAAAAATACAATCCTGCCGGACGATTTCCATTTACTGTTTTACTAGATGCAAATGGAAAAGTTTTAAAGCAATGGGATGGATTGCCTGATGAAACTGCCGAAAAATTTGTGGACGAAATAAAAACCGTTGATCATGCACATCATTGAAACAACGCAGGAGACGCTGCACAGGCGCGTACTGCGGCTTATGGGAAACCGGTTTGAGATCAGCGTGGTAAGCGATGATGAACTTTGGGCCAATAACCTCATAGAAAGTGCTATCTCTGAGATAAGAAGGATAGAGCGACTGCTTACCACGTTTAATGAAGGCAGCCAGACAAATCAGATTAATGCAAATGCGGGTCTAAAGGCTGTAAAAGTCGACAAAGAAGTCTTTAATCTGATTAGTCGCTCCATCAGAATTTCAGAATTAACCCAGGGAGCCTTTGATATTACTTATGGTTCTATAGACAAGCGTTTGTGGAATTTTGATAAGACAATGACATCGTTGCCAGATGAGGCCACCGCAAAGAAAATGGTGCGGCTAATCAACTATAAAAATATTATTCTCGATAAAAAGGCAACAACGGTGTTTTTAAAAGAGAAAGGGATGCGTATTGGTTTTGGTGGAATAGGTAAAGGATATGCAGCAGACAGGGCAAGATTGGTTTTAGAACAAAATGGAGTTTCAGGCGGTGTGGTAAACGCTGCAGGAGATCTTACTACCTGGGGTACCCAATCAAATGGCAGACCC
>JALYZZ010000105.1 GCA_030948675.1 Bacteroidota bacterium
TTAATAACCGTGACCTTAACCAGGTAACGTGGGAACAACGCATAATGGAAGGGGATCCTAAATTTGAAGGCTCGCAAAATATTCCTGATTTTCCTTTTGCAGAGTATGCAAAAATTCTGGGGCTTGAAGGAATTAAAGTAGATAAAGAAGCTGACATCGTTGATGCTATTGAAAGAACATTGCAATGCAATAAACCGGTAGTACTCGAAGCCTATACCGATCCTTCTGTTCCACCATTGCCGCCACATATTTCTGTTAAACAAGCCGTGTCATTCAGTTCTTCTATGTTAAAAGGCGATGTTGATACGTGGAGCATGATTAAGCAGTCGTGGAAAGATGTGATTGAAAATTACTTACCTCATAAGGATTAATGTGAAATCATCAGACAACATATCAATTGAAGAGGTAAAAGTTTCAGCATATAAAATACCTACAGATTTACCGGAGGCAGATGGAACGATAGAATGGGATAGTACTACAATGATCCTGGTTGAAATTTCTGCCGGTGGAAAAAAAGGGATTGGATATACCTACGCACACGAAGCAACCGCGGTCGTTATCGACAAGACACTAAAGCAAATTGTTGTTGGCAAAAATGCGATGAACATTGAGGGTATCACCTTTGAGACCATACGTGCCATCAGAAACAATGGCGCTTGTGGAACAGCAATGATGGCGGTAAGTGCTGTTGATAATGCTTTGTGGGATCTAAAAGCAAAAATTCTTGAGCTGCCTTTATGTGTTTTATTAGGGCAGGTTAAAGATGCCATGTTGGTTTATGGCAGCGGCGGTTTTACCTCCTATACAGATAAAGAACTACAGGATCAGTTAGGCGGATGGGCAGAGGAAGGACTGGAATTTGTAAAAATGAAGATTGGTACTCATCCCGAAGAGGATGTGGCCAGAGTGAAAATTGCGAGAGAAGCGATTGGTGATAATACAGGTTTGTTTGTAGATGCCAACGGCGCTTATTCAATAAAGCAGGCACTGCAAAAAGCAAAGGAATTTAGTGAGTATAATGTAAGCTGGTTTGAAGAACCAGTTACATCTGATAACCTTAAAGGCTTACGTTTTATAAGGGAGCATGCTCCAAAAAAAATAAATATTGCAGCCGGAGAATATGGGTATAATCTTCCCTATTTTGATAAAATGCTTCATGAAGGCGCAGTGGATATTTTACAGGCAGATGCTACGAGGTGTGGTGGTATCTCTTATTTTATGAAAGCGGGTTACATGGCAGAAGCTTACCAGGTGCCCTTCTCATCGCATTGCGCGCCTTCTCTGCATTTGCACGCTACACTTGCATTGCCTTCATTTTATATCTCAGAGTATTTTCATGACCATATTCGTATTGAAAAAATGTTTTTTGATGGTGTTACTTTTCCAAAAAATGGGATGGTTTATCCCGATATGTCAAAACCTGGAATTGGTTTAACCCTTAAAGAAAAAGATGCTCTTAAATATAAGATTTTTTAAAAGCGTTATTACGCTTTAGTAGATAGTTCTTTGACATTACGGGAACCAGAATAATTATTTAACTTTAAACAAATGTTTTTATGAATAATTCATCGCAATATATATCCGTTGATAAAGAAACTGCAGCAGGTGCGCCTGTTTTCAAAGGTACACGTGTTGCTGTAAAAACGCTATTTGATTATCTTGAAGAAAGCTCGCTTGAAGATTTCCTGAAAGGTTTTCCTTCCGTTTCCAGAGAACAGGCAGAAGCCGTTATTGAAATAGCTGCTGTAAAACTCTTAGCTGATCTGGCTGCATGAAAATCTTAATTGATGAAAATATAGATGTCCGTTTCAAAATACTCTTTAATAAGTCAGCGCATGAAGTTTATACGGTTCGTGACTTAGGATGGAACGGGATCAAAAACGGAGTATTGCTGCAGTTATTAAAGGAAAATAATTTCGACTGCTGGATTGTTGTTGATAAAAATATTCGACACCAGCAAAATATTGCTAAGCTTTCTTGCCAGGTTATCGTATTAGATGTATATAAAAACACATTGGAGCATATTACTAAGCTCTTCCCTGCTGTGTTAGGCGCTCTGGAAAACATCTCTACAAACAATTTGATTATTATCCCAGAAGTATAAATTTTTATTTTCCGTAATGATTTTTTAGTATCAGGTAATTCTATAAATGAAATACTCGCATTTATTGTATGAATATTATAAGATGAAATTTAAAAACCTTTAATTATGGTAACCGATCAAGATAAAGTCAAAAAGATAAAACTAAAAGACATAAAACCATTACAAAACGGAAACGGCTACCCGAGGGAACATTTTGATTCGGAAAATTTGGACACCAGGTTCCAAACAAAAGACGCATCAAATACCGATATAAAAAGTCTTGAGACAGAACTGCAACAAAGCATAGACGGTGAAGTACGTTTTGATAAAGGCAGCCGTGCTTTGTATGCTACCGATGGCTCCAATTACCGGCAGATACCTATTGGAGTTGTATTGCCGAAATCAGAAAAGGATATAGCTACAATTATAGCGCTGTGTCAGAAATACCATGCACCACTTTTATCACGTGGCGGCGGAACAAGTCTTGCCGGCCAATGCTGCAATGTGGCAGTGGTAATGGACATGAGCAAATATTACAACAGGATTTTAGATATAAATAAAGAAAAGAAACTGGTAAGCGTGGAGCCTGGCATTGTGTTAGACACCATGCGCCATACTAC
>JALYZZ010000502.1 GCA_030948675.1 Bacteroidota bacterium
GTATTAGCAGATAGATTAAGGCGTACAAATAATGCTAATACAATTAACAGAAAGCGCATTGGATTTTATTTTTATGTTATTAATAAACTTCCTAATGAAAGGGTTTATTAATAACATAAAAATGGGTCAATTATTGCATGGCTTATACAATTGACATAATACGGGCCTCTGTTTACAATACACGCCCAGATCCTATTTAACCTTCTTTAATTTGTACCAATTGTTAAATTAAGGCAAACTCCGTTAAAATCGACCTTGTACTCATGTAGAACTGTAGAAGTCGTTTCTCTACCAGAAATTATAAAGCCATGCTTTTGAAGGAAAGTAGCAATTTTAAAATTGCTATCTACGTTACTATTTTTCGCTTTTTTAATTGTGATACAGTTGGAGGTGAAATTATTTCTTAGCTTAACTGTACTAATTAATTGTAATATATCAAGTAATTCCTGGTAAGTAAAATCTCTCCAGGCACTGGTTGGTCTTGTTTTTTCGGTAATATGTTTACTCCTTTTAATAGTATTTGTCTCTATACTGCTTGCTTTTACTTTCTTATCGTTTTCAAAAACCTCCTTACTTTTTGTAGTTGGGTTATCATATTGAGCGGCGAGCGGAGCTTCCGCTAACGATTCTTTGATAGCAAATGATTTTTTGCTTTTATCGTTTGAAAATATGTTTTCGTTGTTAATTTCTGCCCATAAAAAAACTGCTGTACAAAGAAAAACTATAACTCCAAAAAACATAAAAAGGCTTCTTTTTCGATCTGCACCTTTTTCTAATTGAGTCCTTCTTTGCTTTCGGTTGAATTCGTCTTCCAATCGCTGATTGTTAAAAAGATCATACGCATCTGAGTAATTTACCAGCGCTAAATCATATTCAGACTTTTTTTCAGCATCGGTAAGTATTTGTTTTGCGTCGTTAATGTCTTTAAAAAGCGTATTGAAGTAGGCGTCGTTATCATTTTTATCGGGATGATACTTCTGCGCCAGCTTTTTATAGGCTTCATTAATTTGTTCTATAGAAGAATTCTCAGGTATTCCAAGACAAGTGTAATAATTTTTCATGGGGTCGCCCGCAATCGATAGCAGTTATAATAATTACAACGTAATTTAAAAATAAATTAGAATGCATTCTCGAAATTCTTAATGCTACAAATAAAAAAAGACTCCTGATTACTTTTTCTTTTTTTCGGTAAAAAAAGAGAAGGCTAATGGATTTTTTAATAATAGCAATAAGAACTCGCTTTTTACCAGGATGTTTTATAAGATTTAAAAAACTTGCTTAAAGTTGCGAGCACATGCTTAAAAAAAGAAAATAAAGAATTGATAACTGTAAATAAGGCAACATTTACTATTATAAGGCCAATAAAAGACCACCAGACGGTTAGGTAAGTATAAAATATTAAAATAGCAACGGCTAATACACTTCCAAAATTGGCGAGACGCAGAATAACAAGTTTCTTGCTACTATCAGCCTTATTAATTGTGTACTTAATGGCAAATTCAATGTTAATAACAAGAACATAGAAGACAAAAGAATATTTTGAAAAAAGAATTGCTAGCACCTTCAGCTTTTTAATTTTAAAAACGTGTAAAAACGGATTTTATTGTTTTGCAATTTATTATCAGGTAACAGAACAGTTTGAACAAAAACTGTAAAGCTGTCAAAAAATTTTGTGAGCAATGCTTAACATAGCCGTTTGGCTGGGAAAAAAACTGTTATTGAAGTTAATGAATTTGCAGGAAATTTTAAACAGCCTTGATAGAAATGGAAATTAACTAGTATTTTAAGGGTTATGTTCAGCAAAAAACTGTCAGCCCTTTTTTCATGAATAAGCTTATACTATTTTTTTTTCTTACTTGGACTAATATAATTGTAGGCCAAGTGGTAAACCGTCAGGTATTAGATCGCACCCCGCGGAAAGAAAACTATGATTCTGTTATTTCAAAAGCCGCTTTAGCTATCGATAGGGGAGATTTTGTAAAAGCAAGGGAGTTGTATCAAACCGCACTTACTTTAAGACCTGCTGACCCCTTCGCTTTTAAAATGATCAAAAGGATGGATAACAACCTTAAAGTATTGGCTGCAAGCGAAGTACGTGATGAGTATTTACGAAAAAGAGCAGAAATAAATACCCTTCTGGAACAAGCGAACGATGCTTTAACACAAAAAAATCTGGACACTGCGCTTACCCTTTACATTCATATTCTTTCATTAGATCCGGCAAAATCGCAAGAGGAGTTTATTGTGTACAGAATTAAAGCAATTGGGCAACTTTTAGGATCTCCGACAAAAAACCAGCTGATTGAAAATGCTTTAACAAGACGTTCCGGCTCAAATACGACAGGGTCAACAGCGGAAACTTCAATTGTTGCAGCAAAAAAAACATATCACGACTTCTCGCCCGATGTCTTTAAAAAGAAAGTTAATAAAATTAAATCCCAAAAAACAGTAACTTCTATTAGGTCCCGCATTGCTACAAACAAGACTAACTCTTCGAAATTAAAATCTGCAACTATACCAATACAAGCTGAAGTTGCCCTGGAAAAACCTACAGCATCGGTAATAAACAAAACTACGACCGAAACTAAAACTGCCACAACCGAGAAAACCAAATCTCCGTCGCCCTTATTGGATAAGGATGTCGATACTCATTCAAATATAAAAGGCACCCCGGTGACAAAAGAAGAAAAAGCTTACAATCTGCTAATGTACCAGGCGCTTAAAGCAATTAATTCCAAAAATTATAAAGAAGCAAAAGTATTATATCAAAGGATGATGAACATCAATGTCCCAAACGCTGATAAAGCGTCTATCAGAGTAGTAATTAAATCAATTGATGATGTATTAGCAAGAGCGCAGGAAAAAAATCGCAAATAGTCTCCATTTTGATTCTTCTTTATTTATTGCATAAAAGATCACCCGTATATAAATTGAAAAACAAGAAAAGTTAAATGGGGTCAGTAAACGTACTTCTAACCATTTTTAAGTTCATGCACTTTTCTCGCCCGATTTTGTTGTGTTATTTTTGCTTAATGAGATATTTAGGCGCGGTATTATTAATATCCTTATTCTTTTTTCCTTCTTGTAAGAACAGGTATGCAAATCCCGAAACCAATGCGAAGGCGAATGACACTACGAAATTTTTCCAGTTAAATCAATATTTACAAGAACAAATAAAAGAAGTAAATGCTACCCCTTTTTTTATTTATAAAATAGACATTAGAAACGGCAAGAAAGACTCAACACCGATTAATACGCTTGCTTTTAACCAGGTTTCCAACCAATTTCTTACTCCTGACATCAACGACTCGGCGATTAAAAAATACTATAAGGAAAATATATTTGAGGACCAAACTACAAAAGGCTTTACTATTAGCTACACCACTACCAACAAGGCACTTCAACTACAAAACGAGGATATTCTACTTAAAGAAGATGGCCAAACAGTTAAAAGGATACTGCTACGGAAGTACCAAAACTACCCTGACAGCTCGGCAATAGAGCAACTAAGTTGGAAGCCGGGGGAGAGCTTCCAGGTAAATCGTTCGGTGCAAAAGGGCAATGTTGAGAGTTCGCTGCAAACGACAATAGTCTGGAACAAAAAAGAGTAACACAAGACGAACTATGACAGCCGCAGAATTTCAACAAGTAGCACATACAATACCTCATCAACCAGGTATCTATAAATATTACGACTCGCACAACGTTTTGCTTTATGTGGGCAAAGCGAAAGATTTGAGAAAGCGCACCAGCAGTTATTTTACAAAGACTTTTACTAATTACAAAACACATGAACTTGTTCAAAGAATAAGGAGAATAGAGTTTACAATTACTAATAGCGAAGCAGATGCATTTTTGTTAGAAAATTCGCTTATCAAGCAATTCAAGCCTAAGTTTAATATTGACCTGAAGGACGACAAGTCTTTTCCATACATAGTAATAAAAAAAGAGCCTTTCCCCAGAATTTTTTTAACCCGTATGAAAATAAATGACGGGTCAGAATACCTCGGGCCTTTTACCTCGGTAGCCAAAGTACGGGAACTCTTAATATTTATTAAGCAGAACGTAGCATTGCGCACTTGTAAATTAAATCTTACTGAAAACAACATCACCAAAGGGAAGTTTAAAGTATGCCTTGAGTATCATTTAGGAAACTGCAAAGGTCCTTGTGAAGGCCATCAATCAGAACAGGATTATGCAGATGCGTTGCAGCAAGTGAGAAACATTTTAAAGGGAAATTTGCAGCCTGTGATACAACATTTTAAATCCGAAATGAATCATTTCGCTGCAACCCTCGACTTTGAAAAAGCGGAATGGATACGAAAGAAAATTGAACATTTAGAGAACTATCAATCACGATCTGTTATTGTAAGTAAACACCTTTCTAACGTTGATGTATTTTCAATACTTAAAGATAATGATACAGCGTATGTCAACTACCTCATGGTTCAAAACGGGTCAATAGTGCAAACACATACAGTAAGAGTTGAGACTAAACTTGAAGAAATTGAGGAAGAAGTATTACCGCTGGCAATTTTGCAATTGCGCGAAACTTTTAATAGTGTTGCAAGCGAAATTATTGTTCCCTTTGAGATCGACTTTGCATTGGAAGGCATAACGGTAACAGTTCCAAAGGCGGGAGATAAAAAGAAATTGCTTGACCTCTCAACAAAGAATGTAGACCATTTTACCGAGGAACTAAGGAAGAAAAAGATATTGCAACTTGAAGGTAAAACAGACATGCAGAAAAGAGCGGTCCTCTATCAATTACAGGAAGATTTACAGTTATCAGCACTTCCCGAACACATTGAATGTTTTGATAACTCCAACTTTCAGGGCAGCTACCCGGTAAGCGCCATGGTGTGTTTTAAAGAAGGAATACCAAGCAAAAAAGACTACCGCCACTTTAACGTAAAAACAGTTGAAGGCATCAATGATTTTGCTACGATGAGAGAGGTTGTTTTAAGACGCTACAGCCGGCTAATAAAAGAAGAGCAACCCCTGCCGCAGCTTATAATAATTGATGGTGGAAAAG
>JALYZZ010000151.1 GCA_030948675.1 Bacteroidota bacterium
ATAGTAGCCGGTGGCTCGGGCCAAAGAATGGGAGCAGAGATACCTAAACAGTTTTTACTGCTTAAGGGTAAGCCTTTGCTTCAATACACTATACAATCTTTTTTGCTTGCTTACCACGACTTGCAAATTATTCTTGTTCTGCCCCTTCAACAGCTAGCTAACGGACAAGAAATAGTCAGGCAAATGAACGCGGTTGAGCGGGTGCAAATAGTGGCTGGCGGCAGTACAAGGTATCATTCGGTACAAAATGGGTTGCAGTCAGTAGTCGAACCTTCTATCGTGTTTGTGCATGATGGTGTGCGATGCCTTGTCTCGCAACAACTGATCCTGCGTTGTTACAAGCAGGCCATTAACCAGGGAAGTGCCATACCAGTGGTAACTGCCACCGACTCTATTCGTATCGACGAAGGTTCTTCTCATTACACAATTGATAGAGATAAAGTTAGAATAGTACAAACACCCCAAACTTTTCAATCAGGCATTTTATTGCCAGCCTTTCAACAGCAATACTTGCCATCCTTTACCGACGAAGCCACAGTAGTAGAAGCGGCAGGGCACGAAATATTTTTAATAGAGGGAGAATATAGCAATCTCAAAATAACAAGGCCGCTCGATTTATTTATTGCAGAAAAACTGCTTGAAGAAACTATTCACCGAGAAGCGTAGGCGATTCGATTTAGTCACACGAGAAATTCCCTACTTTCGTTGCCTAAACTATTCTGCTTGTATGAAGGGATTGCAAATAAGGTGTATTGCAATATTTGTGATAATGGTCGGGTTTGGCCCGAAAGCGGTAACACAAAGTCTTTTGGTTGACTCTACTGCAACTCCCGCAGTAAAAAATGCCCTCGCTTTTTACAATTCAACCTTTGCCGACCAGTTGCATTTATACAACGGAAAAGAATACAAAGATTATACGCATAAATTCGACTCAGGGCTCCCTTACTTTATTCAATCCGAATGGAGTAACGGAACGGTAGATTACGACGGCAATATTTACCAGGACGTGCCTATTCTATACGATGTTGTTGCTCAGCAAGTGATTATTCTTAATTACAACTCAGCTTCAAAAATTGAGCTTCTAAAAGAAAAGATCAAAGCTTTTTCACTATCAGGTCATTCCTTTTTAAATATTCCACGCGACAGCCTAGTATCTGCAAATCTTGATGGCGGCTTCTACGATGTACTTCTTAACGGCAAAATGGTGTTGCTGGCCAGGCGTACCAAAAATATTCAGGCAGTGTTGAGGCAAGCGGTCGAATACAGAGTTTATGACAAAGACCATTATTATATCAAAAGAGATAACAAGTACTTTACTGTTGACAGCAAGAAATCTTTTTTAGAGCAGTTTGGTAATAAAAGAAAAGAGATACAGCAATATATGAAACAAAACAAGCTTCGTTTTAGAAAGGACCCCGAACAAGTGATGATCAAAGCTGTTGGGTTTTATAACCAGACAACACATCAATAATGAAAAGCTTGAAATATATTCTACTCTTTACTTATCTCTTTGCTTTTTTTGCAGGTGTTGCACAAAAATCAAAATCAGCATTTGTGACAGCAGCTTTTAGAAGCGCCGACATTGATGAATTTGTTCGGGTCGTGGAGCAACAAACCAATTATACATTTTATTATAACCGCGCACAGTTCGACTCGTTCGCTGTCACACTTACCGTTGCAGCCATTCCTTTGCCCGAATTGCTGCAAACCGTTTTTCTCTATACCGATTTTCATGCAAGCATTGATGGCGAACAGCATGTTTTTTTAACAAAAGGTGCACTGATTGCGACTACCCTTCCCGTACCTGGCGCTGTAAACCGCAAGGACTCGTTGAAAAACGCCGGGTATTCTCTAGGTCGCAATAATGATCGGGTCACTGCCAGGTCGCAGGCGTTTGCCAATGATAAGCTGTATCAGATAGGAGTAAAAACACCTAATTCAACAACAACCACTGCAACCGTTTCCATCTATGTGTCTTCTTCTAAAACAAGCGAACCATTGGCTGGAAGTTCGATCAGTTTAGATGACAAAGGCAATGTGGCAACCACAGACAGTCTTGGTGTATATGTACTTGCAGTTACAAAAGGACGTCACGTCATTCATATTAATAGTTTTGGAAAAAGGGAGGCAAAGCGGCAGCTCCTGGTGTACTCAGACGGCTCACTTCCGGTGGAAATGGAAGACGAAATAAGGGTACTTGAAGACGTGCTTGTATCCACCCAAAGAAATATCAATGTCAACCGGGCTCAAATGGGCTCTGAGAAGCTCAGTATTAAATCAATAAAAAATGTTCCTGCTGTTTTTGGCGAGGCTGACGTGTTGCGGGTAATACTTACCCTGCCAGGGGTAAAATCAGTAGGTGAGGCCAGTACGGGTTTTAATGTGAGAGGTGGCGGTACAGATCAAAATCTTATTCTTTTTAATGATGCCACTATATACAATCCATCCCACTTTTTTGGGTTCTTTTCAGCTTTTAATCCCGAAGTGATAAAAGATGTAGAATTATTTAAAAGCAGCATTCCTGCAAAGTATGGAGGACGGCTGGCCTCAGTGTTAAATATTACGGCCAGAGAAGGAAATAAAAGCAAGTTTACAGGCACGGCAGGTATTGGTTTGCTTACCAGCCGCATTAATATAGAAGGACCTATTCAAAAAAATAAGTCTTCTTTTATTTTTGGAGCCCGCACTACTTATGCAAACTACCTGCTTAAATTATTGCCCCAAAGCTCAAACTATAGAAACAGTGCCGCTTCTTTTTATGATTTCAACTTATTAATCAGTCAGAAGATCAATGAAAAGAATGATCTCTACTTTACCGGGTATGCAAGCAAAGACCAGTTTAACCTCAACAACGACACAGTGTACGGGTATCAAAACAAGTCTCTGTCAGTAAAATGGAAGCACGTTTTTAATAGTAATCTCGAAGGCGCTTTTACAACAGGTTATGATGGTTATAAGTACAATAATGCAAGTGAAAACAATAAAGTGAACGCATATAAAATGTCGTTCG
>JALYZZ010000182.1 GCA_030948675.1 Bacteroidota bacterium
ATTCGCAGCCTCATTCTTAATTGATTTTGTCTGGTCATTCCTCCGCCTCCCAGGCGTACGCGCCCATCGGCAATGTTATTAGCCACAGAAGGAGTTATAAAAAAAGTAGATACAGCGTTTGGTTGAGGATATGGAGGAGTATAATGCAAAGAGTCATTACTTGGTGCTGACAACCTCAGTGTCAAGCTACTATCCTTCCTTGTTACTATACCTTGCACATATCTGCTAACATCAAAATTATAAGCTTTTACAATTCCATAACCAGGCACTGCCTGCTCCATTACAAAGCCTCCAAAACTTGCTATATTAGGCGTACCCGACGAAACAGTGAAATCATTAGGCAAGTTTATCTGCACGTTTTTACTGCTATCGTAACTACTTAAAAGGAGATATCTGGGAGGGGATAAAACAAACGACTGATTCGTCATCTCAGGCGCCTGGAAAGCTAACAATTCCGCCCGGTGAATTAACATGTTAGGCAGTAAACGAAGACCAAGAATCTTAACCGTTGCAAAAGTGCCAGGCGTTGTTTGCATGAACACCAGACTATCGTTGTTTTTTGTATTTATAAAGCTCTGTACCTGTGCACCACTTCTATCGCGCTTTATATAGTTACCGTTGCCGGAAACAGTTGCACTTGAAGTTGTGTTGAATCTGAAATAAGTAACAGTAGTATCTCGTTTGGTTGCAGCAGAGTCTTTAACATGATAATTGTAAAACAAAGCAAGCTTGGTATTGGTATCAGAAAGATTTATTCTGATCAAAGCATTTCCAGGACTTCCTGTTGCAGGTGCAACTGCGAAGCCTTTGAAATTTACTCTGAAAAGAGAGTCACTTGAATAAGCGGCACCGTTTTTAGAGGAATCAAAAGTTGTAATCAGTCTAGTTGCAAATGCCATGGACAGCTTTATACGAACCTGCTTAGCTGCCGTTTCAAAACCATAATTAACCGAGTCCTTTAAGCGTTGAATATCGATATTTTTAGTGCCTAAAACATCACCGGTAGAAAAAGACTTGCTTACATTAAAAACAGTGTCTCCGCGAATTGGCTCGGTAACTTCACGCACCTCCCAATTTTGATTTTTTGTAGTATCACCAAAAACTCCTTTATAACTCATAATTAGTACAGCAGAGTCAACCACTAATGCCTCACTGGTTGGAAAAGACAACGGATAGGAGGTTGGTTTTAATTCGAAGTAGGTAGTGGCTCGTGTTTTTCCGAATAACATATCATCATTTATAACACCTATAACATGATCATCGGTTTTGTAAACTTTTGCAGAATCTCCAAGGGGATCAATATAGTTATTGGTAGAAACATCAAGTGTGGTATCTAAAGTCGTTACGCCGTCAATTGGAGGAATTAACCCACTGCCTATGGTGGTAGATTCGATTTTTGTACAGGCAGAAATGAAGAAAAAAATAGCAATAGCTATGCTGAAAAGCTTGCGCATCTAATTGAAATAGATTAAATTAGGGGGGTTAATTACTTCGACGCAAGGTCGTTATACAATTCTAAATACTCTGTTAAATCAGTATCCCAACCCTTGAAAGGAATTACCTTCTTCCCCTTGACTTTAGAGAATTCATCAACGAGTTTTTTGTCAATGTTTTCTGCTCCAAAAGTGATTGCATCGGCGTGCGTTGCAGCGCCTCTTTGCAGGGCATAATTTGTTGCATCTTTAAATATGTCGAGATCTTTTTCTTTTAGGCTTGCATGGATAAGAGCCTTTTTTGCAAAGTCGTCAGCCAGTTTTTCTTCAAAAGTATTACTGCCGAGAGTGTATATAACTTTACTATGCGCAAATACTGGTTCTTTCTTATACACAGTCTTAAGATAAAAAGGTATTAAGGCAGTCATCCACCCGCTGCAATGGATAACATCAGGAGGCCATCCGAATTTCTTTACAGTTTCAAGTGCACCTTTACAAAAAAATATCATCCTCAAATCATTATCATCGTACCATTTCTCATCTTCGTCGTTAAAAACAAACTTCCTCTTAAAAAAATCTTCGTTATCAAGAAAATAAACCTGTAAACGAGCGTTTGGTAAAGAAGCGACTTTAATCTGTAATGGGTAGTCATCATTATCTACACTTACATTTATCCCTGACAACCGAACAACTTCATGAAGACGGTGCCTTCTTTCATTAATGGTTCCAAAACGTGGCATAACGCATCTCACTTCCAAACCCGCATCATTACTTTTAATTGCCAGTTTATTCACTATCTCCGCAAATTCTGTCAGCTCTAAATAAGGAGACATTTCGTTGGCAATAAATAAAATTCTTTTCTTTGTTGACATTATTCCAATTGGTTTACGCTTACCCTGTAAAAAAAGGGTGTGCAAAACTAATCAATTTTATCCGAATCGCCAGAACTGAGGATTTGCGTGATCGAAACAAGCATACATGATCGTATTTAAAGAAGCACAAAGTTTAGCAAAACACCTGCGACAACTACGGCAAAACGGACATTCTATTGGCTTTGCTCCTACCATGGGCGCATTACACCAGGGCCATATTTCTCTTATTCAGCAATCTAAGGATACCTGCGACATTACTGTTAGCAGCATTTTTATAAACCCTACCCAATTTAACGATCCAAAGGACTTTGAAAAATATCCTGTTACCATTGGTAATGATATTTTACTCTTGGAAAAAGCTGCCTGTGATATTCTGTTTTTGCCTTCTGTGTCTGAAATATATCCGAAAGGAACTGCTGCTGGAAAAGCATATGATTTAGGAGAAGTTGAATTTATTCTTGAGGGTAAGTTTAGACCAGGTCACTTTCAAGGTGTTTGCCAGGTAGTACACCGGTTATTAGACATCGTGCAACCTGCTAAACTTTTCATGGGGCAGAAAGACTATCAGCAATGTCTTGTTGTGCAACGACTGGTACAATTACTACATCTACCTGTAGAGATTATAAT
>JALYZZ010000512.1 GCA_030948675.1 Bacteroidota bacterium
TTGACCTAAGTATTGTTAAGTCGTTACCTGTAACCCCTTGTACCAAGGTATTAATTTCTAATCGTTTTACTGTCGCTGATAAACCCTGACATAATCAATCAAAAACTTTTTGTGGCAATACTTTATCCTCTACCCCTCCGCCCCAACTTCCACCGAGGGCAAAATTGATTATAAGGTAAAATGGTTTTCGAAAAGCATTGTTAGTATCTGCACCGGCGTTACCGACAGGATATGTATGGTAAACTTTGCAATCAAAACGAATTTTAATTTCAGTACTATCCCATGCGGTAGCATAAATATAAAAATCATTATACGGCTGGGCTACCACTATTTTACTTTCACTTTGGGCATGCTTCTTAGTGTTGGGATCAGCATAATGAATAAAGGCCGTAATTGGTATAAGCCGGAATAGAATATTATATAGGATCATAGGGTGTAACCGCCAGTAATGCTCTTTTATTTGTTCAGTGTAAAATAATCTATTTTGTTACCATCCTGATTGTAGACATCATAATTGATTGTCTTGCCTTCGATGGTCATTATTGCATAATTATACATTTTATCTCCATTAGTAAAAATTATTGACGGCATATCTTTTCCTCCCAGCCCCTGTGGTGATCCACCCGCCGTACCGTTGGTAATATAGACTGTTCCCTGCGGTGCCTGGTAGGTGTGGCTATCTGCTTGCGGCACAACTGTATTACTTCTAATTGCACGGTGCCTCTCGTACACATGCCGGTGACCTGCTAAACAAAGGTCGACTTTGTACTTGTCAACCAAAGGCGTTATCCTGTTTTGCCAGCCTTGTACATGACTCCAACCGAATGAATAAAGCGGATGATGCATGTAAAGAATAATCCACGTAATTTTTTTATCAGCTCTGGCTTTGGCAAGGTCATCTTCAAGCCAGCGATACTCGGACGAACCTGGAGCAAAAGTGAAAGCGCCGGCAGCTTCAGCACCTTTTGCATGCCCTGAACTGATCGCTACAAAATGAGTATTGCCATAGTTGTAAGAGTAATCAATATTGTTAGCAGGTAAGTTGAGAAAATCATAAAAAACAGGAAACGGTTTTTGATAACCTTCATGCGTTGAATCATTGTCTACATCATGATTTCCCGTCACCGGCATTAGTGGTGCATAAGCGGCTACAGGTTGAATTGCAGCAAACAATCCGTTCCATTTTTTACCGACCGAACCATTGTCGACAATATCACCCATGTGCACCATAAACCGGATAGGATATTTCTTCAGTTGTTGCACAACCCCCTTGGTTTTCTGGAACTGCTCGTTAAACTCATTATCCTGCGTATCGCCCCAGACACCCACCATAAACTTGCTTTTACTACCTAAAGCGGGGGCGGTTTTAAAGGTAAAATCTTCACTCCATCCACCTTTTTCAGATCCACATTTATAATGATAAGATGTGTTTGGTTTAAGGCGTTTTAAAGTAGCCTTGTAGATATAAATTTTCCCTGTGTCTGAATACTTGCCCGCAGCATTTTCAGTTTTTAACAGTTGACTGCCCATTCCAAACTTAACCACGCCTTTAGTTAAATGATTATCCGCCCATGTAATCGCCATTGTGTTTTCAGTGGCATTTTTCGCGGTACTGTTCCAACTGAGGTGGATTTGTTGCGGTTGCGCGAAAGTCTGTACAGAAAATAACAGGGTTGCAACTGCAGACAAAACCAGGAATACATTTTTCGTTATCATACCTTAATCAAGACTTAAATTTTTCCAATTAATAATATCTTTTCTATCGATCTTAGAAACTGTCTAATCACGTTGCGTTCTTTGTGGTTCTTCGTGTACTTCATGTCCCAAAAAGGTCTACAAAGAACACGAAGTCTTACACAAAGTGCACGAAGAATTAAAAATAGTTATTGCACTAGCATTATTGCCAGCCCGGATTTTGGGGCTTCAGCTTTGGGTTTGCATCCAACTCACTTGAAGGAATAGGCCACAACATATATTTTTCATCGAACGTTACACCGCTTTCATTTTTGTAGGTAAAAGCATCTTCAAATCTATTTGCAATGAGGTTGTACACTTTCCTTGTTCTTTGAATATCAAAATACGCCTTGTTTTCAAAAGCAAGTTCATGATAGCGTTCTTTCCAGATTGCCTCACGAAACTGATCTTTAGTTAAACCAGAAAGGTTAGGCAAGAGAGCTCTTTTGCGAATGAGATTTACCTGGTCATAAGCAAACTGGGTAGTACCGTTCACTTCGTTAGATGCCTCAGCGTAAGTCAATAACACCTCCGGATAACGAAAAATAGTAAAATTTTGATCTTCATTAGCGTCTCCACCTGCACCTGCAGCTTCTACCAGCCAATACTTATACAGGGCATACTCACCAAACTTCACGATAGCAGTACTTCCCTTTTTGTTGTACTGTGTAAAAAAGAACTGTTTTTCCTGGGCTCTTTTATCGTTTGCCTCGTAAGAATTTACAAACTCAGCGCGAGGCATAATGGCACCGTACTCATCTAAAAGCGAGATACCTATTTTATTAGGTGTAATTGCCTTTATAATATCATTGGTTTTTATTCCGGTTGCATATTGAACCTGAAAAATAAGTTCACCCTGGTTCTTGTGAGGGCGATCATGCAAGAAATAATAGTCGGTAAATAAACTGTAGCCGCCTGCATCGATCACTTCTTTAGCTTTATCGGCAGCCAATGAATAATATGCAGCACCTTTATTTAACGGCTGACCGGCCATGGTTAGGTACACGCTTGCCAGCAATGTTTTTACTGCTCCTAAAGAGGCTTTACCTCTTTTATCCGTCAGTGGCAACCCTGATTTTTCAGCCTCCAACAAGTCGCTTACTATTAAATCGTATACCTTTTCTTTAGGGGAACGGCTTGGATAAAGGTTAGCACTGGCAAAATTTATTTCATCTGTAATTAAAGGAATATCACCGTAAAGCCTTACCAGGTAAAAATAGTATAGGGCGCGAAGGAACCGCGCTTCACCAAGTAATGACTTTTTTGTTTGTTCATTCATTACGATGGCAGGAATCTTATTTATTGAAACATTGGCATTGGCGATGCCGTTATAAAAAGCAACCCACAATGTTTTGAAAACAGGCTCAATAGATGAATTATTATGACGGATCATCCCGTTATTATACAGACTCTGCCCGAGTGTGGTAGCATGCCCGACAGGAAACTCTATTGACGTCCAAGGCGACTCCCCATAGTTGGCATTCGCCGAGGTTAAGATCTGTAAAGTCGGGTATATGCCATTAATGGCGGCTTGAGCCTGGGCCTCTGTGGTAAAATAGTTTTGAAGTGTGAGCGCTGACAAGTTTTGCTCTTCAAGAAAATCCTTTTTACAACCAATTGCCCCCAGGGTGAATATTAGGGTGACGGCCAGTTGTTTTATTTTTTTTATATGAGGTATCATTGAAATTGTTTTTTTAAAGTAAGTATTAAAAATTGACGTTAAGACCCACCATGAATGTTCTTGGTTTTGGATACTCGTAATAGGTGAATCCCTGTGAAAATGAAAACTCTTCGTAAGTAGTTACTTCAGGATCATAACCAAAATATTTGGTCTTGAGGAAGAAGTTTTGAGCGGAGGCATAAATTCTTACGTTATTTACACCCCACTTATTGGTAAGCGATTTTGGTATTGTGTAACCCAAAACAATGTTCTTTCCACGAATAAAAGATCCATCTGAAACTTTGCGGCTGTCCATATAGTAATTGTACCCTGCGGCAGTTGGTCTTACCTGTTCAAGTTCTGCATCCTGGTGATCAGGCGTCCATGCATTTAACACGGTAGCAAAACTATTAGCGAGTCCCTGTCTTGCTTCGCCCGAATTTCTTGCCTGGTTAAAAACCTGGTTACCCTTGGAATATTGAATTTCGACAATAAAATCAAAGTTTCTAAAACGGATGTTATTGGCGAAAGTGCCGTAAAAATCAGGAATACCTTTACCTAAAACAACACGGTCTGTTCCATTAATAGCTCCATCATTGTTTACATCTCTTATTCTTAAATCACCAGGCTTTTGACCGTAACTAGCAGCCAGTGCAGCATCTTTTATGCTCCAAATGCCTTCGCGTTGATAGCCATAAAAAGACCCCGCAGACTCACCAACTCTCAGTATAAGCCCTTCTTTTGTTCCATACAAAATATCCTCATTGTTAACTCCCAGCGCCGTGATCCTGTTCTTCAAACTTGAAAAATTGAAACTTGTAGACCAGGTAAAGTCGGCTTGTTTAATATTGATTGTATTGAGCGACAGCTCAAACCCTTTATTCTCCATACTACCAATATTACGGGTAACTATTGTGTAGCCACTGGTTGCAGGCACTGGTGCATCGTATAATAAGTCGTGTGTTTTTTTATAGAAGTAATCTGCCTCAATTGAAATTCTGTTATTTAGT
>JALYZZ010000236.1 GCA_030948675.1 Bacteroidota bacterium
CTGTAATAGACCATGTTTGGAAGCAGGATAATTTTAGCTTCTCCGGCAGATACTACCAGGTCAATAACAACGTATTACAACCCAAACCGGTGTCTACACCAAGGCCGAAAATTTATGCAGGTGGTGAGTCTGAAGCAGCAAAGGAATTGATTGCCTCGCAGTGCGATGCCTACGTCATGCATGGAGATTCGCCTGAAGGAATTGCCGGCAGGATTAAAGATTTAAGCGAAAGACGCGATAAAAAAGGGCTTCCACCAATGCAGTTTGGTGTAGCTGCCTACAGTATCATTCGCAATACCGATGAGGAAGTAAAAGCTGAGATTGAACGTATCACCAATGTAGATCCAGGTTCGCCGGGGTATAAAAATTACCAGCAATGGTTGTCAGGTACTCAGTTAGAAAAGAAGCCATCTTTATATGATTATTCTGTCTCTAACCGCGGACTACGAACAGGTCTTACAGGCACACCTGCACAGGTACAGGATAAAATCGGAGAATTCGAAAAGGCAGGAGTAGATCTATTTTTGCTTCAATGCAGTCCTCAACTGGAGGAAATGGAAAGATTTTCTGAAGCAATTATGTAAAGATTTTTTTTAAAAGAAACGTATGGTCAGCTAAAAGGCCGGCCTTTTTTTATAATGCCAGGGCTGGTGAAAGATCCGTTTAGCGTTCCTGACCATTGTTTAAGACTCCCGCTTATGATTGGTTTGTATTCAATTGCATATATTTGAATCTAACTACTATCATCATGCGAAAGTTGCTTTTTGTTGTTACGCTCTTTTTTTCTTTCTATTGCTCCGCACAAAATTTTTATTTGTTGGTTGGCACTTATACTCAGAAAGGCAGTAAGGGCATTTATGTGTATCGTTTCAACGCAACAACAGGCAAGGCCGAGTGGGTAAGCAATACAGATAGTGCCGCTAACCCATCGTTTGTGATCAATGCGCCAGACGAAAAGCATGTTTACGCAGTAAACGAGACAGGTGGCAAAAACCCGGGAATGATCAGTTCATATGCTTTTGATAAATCAACCGGTAAACTGTCTTTTATCAACCAACAACCTACAGGTGGTGATGCCCCGTGTTATTTAGCAATTACCAAAGATGGCAAATGGATAACAGTGGCAAACTATACTGGTGGCAGCTTGTCGGCATTTGCGGTAAATAAAGATGGTTCGCTAAAACCCTATAGCCAGTTAATTCAGCACACAGGAAGCAGCGTAAACAGTAGCCGCCAGGAAAAACCCCATGTGCATGAAACGGTTTTTAGCCCTTCCGGCGATTATCTGTTTACACCAGACCTGGGAACAGATAAAGTTACTATCTATGCATTCAATCCAGCTTCTACAAAACCACTTGCTCCGGCAGCTACCCCATTTATAGCCGTTAATCCGGGGAACGGCCCTCGACATATCACGTTTCATCCCAACGGAAAATATGCGTATGTTATAGAAGAATTGAGCGGTACAGTCGGTGCCTACACTTACAGCAATGGCAATCTTTCGACGCTGCAAACCATTGCCACACATCCAGCCGGATTTAAAGGAATGCCGGGAAGTGCTGAAGTAGAACTGTCGCCCGATAGCAAATTCTTATACGCCTCTAATCGCGGCGAAGAAAATAACATAGCAATTTTTTCAGTCAACGCAGCCACAGGAAAATTAGAGTTAAAAGGTTATCAATCAACCTTAGGTAAAGCCCCGCGCCATTTCATCATGGATCCAACAGGAGCTTATTTGCTGGCTGCTAACCAGGACAGCGATAACATTGTGATTTTTAAAAGAAACAAACAAACAGGGATGCTACAGGATACTGGGAATCAAATAAAGGTTTCGATGCCGGTATGTGTGCAATTGCTTAAGTAGAAACAGCGCCGAATACAGGAGAAGATGGAAACAAAAGATGAAATTATCAGACTGGCGAAAGAATACGTTGAAAAATTCCCAGAACAAAAAGAAGAAGCAGAGCCGCTAATTGGGTTTTTAAACTCCCATGAAGGGGCTAGCCTGATAGATAGAAAAAATTTTACCGGTCATATTACTACAAGTGCTTTTATTATTGACAGTTCGGCCACTGCACTTCTATTATTAAAGCATAAATTTTTAAACCGTTGGTTGCAACCCGGAGGTCATGCCGATGCTACCGATGCTACTTTATTGGCGTCAGCGGTACGTGAAGCAAAAGAAGAGACCGGATTGGAGTTAAAACATTTCCCGTTGTTTTCTAGTTCAATTTTTGACATCAACAGTCACTTCATTCCGGAAAACAGCAGAAAACAAGAACCATCTCATGTGCACCACGACATTCGATACCTTTTTCAATGCCGGCCGGATCAGGTGATTAATATTTCCTTAGAGGAGTCTGCGGACAGTAGATGGGTGTCGTTTAAAGAGTTAGAAAGGGACCGGGATTTTAGCGTCGTAGTTAAAAAAATACTGGCAGCATTAGAATCATAAACAGCAAAAAGATACCGCTCAACTTACGCTTTTGTAAACTCTGTTAGCCCAGGCAACATAACCGGGACAAGCTGTTTTAACACTACCTCCTTATTTGCAAATTGACGCACATTACTGTTAATCTTTAATTTTGCTTCGACGCTAGCAGCAGATCTTTTAAACACAATCATTTCTACTCTCATGGCGGAACAAAAAGAAAAATTACGAATAGATAAATATCTCTGGTCAATACGAGTATTTAAAACACGCAGCCTGGCCAGCGAAGCTTGTGATAAAAGCAGGGTAAAATTTAAAGGAGATTCTGTAAAGGCTTCGAAAACGGTTACCGTAGGAGATGAATACGAGGTAAAAACAGAAGCAAGGAAATGGATCATAAAAGTGACAGGGTTGCTGCACAACCGGCTACAATATGCAGAAGCGATAAAGTATTATATTGACTTAACTCCCTCAGAAGAACTTGAGCCGGTAAAAACTCAGGCGCCATCGTTTCATACAGGTAAAAGACTTAGCAAAATTGGCCGGCCCACAAAAAAAGAAAGACGAGACCTGGATGATTTTGTGGAAGACGTTTAGAGGCCGGTCTTAAAGGTTGGTAGAAAAAGTCATTTCAAAATGATAGCATCGTATTATAGTAATTTTGGTAAATGAAGATTGACATTTTAAGCGTGGTTCCTGCCTTATTGGAGAGTCCCTTCTCCCACTCTATTTTGAAGCGGGCAAAAGAAAAAGGTCTATTCGAAGTAAACGTAATCAACCTTCGTGACTACAGTACAAGCAAACAAAAACAGGTGGATGATTACCAGTTTGGCGGGGGTGCAGGTATGGTAATGATGTGCCAGCCCTTGGTGGCAGCAATTGATGCGCTACAGGCCACCCAGAAATACAATGAAATCATTTATATGACACCAGACGGTGTCAATTTTAATCAAAAAACAGCTAATCGCTTGTCGCTAAAAGAAAATATCCTGATCATTTGCGGACATTATAAAGGAATTGATGAACGGGTAAGGCAACATTATGTAACGATGGAAATCTCTATAGGAGATTATGTATTAAGCGGAGGCGAGCTTGCCGCGGCTGTAGTAGTCGATGCTATTGGAAGATTGATACCAGGTGTATTAAGCAACGAAACTTCGGCACTTTTCGATTCCTTTCAGGATAATTTGTTGGCGCCCCCGGTCTACACCCGCCCTGCTGACTATAACGGCTGGAAAGTGCCGGAAGTTTTATTAACCGGTGATCCAAAAAAAGTAGATGAGTGGAGAACAAATCAATCACTTGAGCGAACAAGGCAAAGAAGACCTGATTTGTTAGACGAATGAATTGAGAAACTTAAAATTTTCTGTCTGATCCGATTACTACAAAACCTACAGGAACTAACACTTGGTTGTGGCACTACTAACTTTGCACCGATAATTATTTCCAATAGTCGCGTCAAAACTGCGTCTGTAATCTCCGTTTTATTCCAATTTTTTTTCATCTTCAACAGTCCAGGCAGTAATATGCCTTCGTGTTTTTATAACTGAATTCCCAGTTTAAGCACTACTCGCCTATAGTTGTATTGATACGAATCGTTCGAATTGTCGATGGCACGGGTCACTGGGTTCCAGATCTGTACGGTCGATTTGCCCTTATCCTGCTTTAACGTGTAGCCTGCGCTAAGCAAGAAACTTCGGTTGTTTTTTCCGCTTAGCTTCCATCCTAATCCGATATCGTAGTAAGCACCGGCAGAATTTCTCGTAGTAAGTTTCTGTTCTTTTTGAATGAAATTAAGCCACGGACAATACAATCCTCCATCTAGATAGACGAACGGCGTATTCATTTTTTCCGTCAAATCGCGTCTGATGTCGACAAATAACGGTACTCCTCGTTCAACATAAAAGTCAATTCCAAAGCCCAGCCCTGCAAACCATTTATTTTTCCTAACTCCGTTAACCGTTTGCACCATGGCTGACTCTTTATTTACGCCAACTATCAGCCCAGCCTGGTTGACAGAACTGAATACTATTTTTTTGTCTTTTAAAGACCCCTGCCCAGATGCCGTTAAAACGATTGCAAATAGCAAAACTCCTGGTATTGCTGGTTTCATTTGTAGTGTTATTTGTTGTAAGAGATTTTACTAAGTAAACGAACCGAACTTCTGTTTGTATAATCATATTCATACAAGCCGTCTTTTGCCACTACAATAGCTACTCCATTGGTAGCGATTACATCAAAAGCGTCCATTCCATTTATTGTTTGCAATAGCTTGATGTTATTTGCATCTGCGGCATCAAAGACCTTTACACCATCGGCTCCATCACAAATAAAAAGAGTATTACCATCTTTACTTAAGCCATGAGGATTTGTAAGCGAATAACTTTTGACAAGCTTTGGGCTTTGTAAATTTTGAATATTAACCACATCAAGCTGATTGGTAAAACCGGCACATTTCGAACCAGAACTAAGCGTTACGTAAGCATAATTGTCATCAGCAATAACAGGATCACAAACGCGTGCATGGGCAAAAGTGCCGGACTGCATCGGTTGTGCCGGATTGGTGGTGCTAAAGATTAACATACCGGTCTGAGATCCAATAAACAAATTTTTTTTAAAAGAATAAATCGTTTCTATGCCAAAAGACAAATTTACTTTATTGGCGAAAACAGGGTTTTCAGGTTGGGAAATGTCAAAGACATTTAATGCGTTGTCGGTTACGGTATACAAGTAATTATTAAGCAGGGTGAACCTGGCCATTGAGCCGCTAATACCAACGGCTGCGTTATTGGTTGCGGAGGGAGCCACAGCAGCGACTGCACGTGCATCAAAAAATAAAACGCCTCCTCTGCTACTTTGTACACCCTCGATATCAGTAGTAACCGTGGTATCCTTCCGTATCCATTCGGTTATGATGCGGGTATTATCCGCGGCAAAATTTCCCGAATATCTTCTCAGGGGAAAAACACCGTCTGTAATCTTTTTCACTCTTATTGCAGAAGGATTGGCGATATCAAGTGTTACAAGGTCAGTATAAAGATCTGCGTATAAAGTATTGCCAGTTACAGCAAGATCAATGTTGCCGGGTATTGCAACAAAATATTTATTTACCGGCCTGGAAGGATTTGAATTGTCAATAATATGAATCCCTTTATCGATTTCATTTAGATAAACATAGTTGCCGAGTATAAACATTTTTCCCGGATTTTCTACTGAATGCGGAGCATCGTTTTTTATGTTTGCCCTCACTTCATCACGTGTTTTATATACCGGTGTGTACATTGTATATGTTCTGGCAACAGTGTCTTTGACACACCGTTGAAAAACGAAAACAGTTACAATAAGTGAAAGTGCAACGCTGCTCCAGGTAGTTATCTTTTTCATATTTATTATATTTAAGAACGTTTATTTAATCTGTATCGCAGCTTTTATACCTATAAAAGTGAGGTGCTGCGTATGGGCAATAACCGGTTTGCTGAAAGAATTAAAATCATAATGCAGAGCTGGGCCGACAGCGAACTGAAATTTTTGCTTTTGAGTTAATACATAAAGCAGTTCAGTTTGACCAAACAACATGAAACGGTTGAATTGTTTATTTTGCTCGTAATAAGTGTTCGTTTTAGTATTTAGGTACAAGGCATCTGTAGCAATAAAAAAGGACGGCGAAAGACCTAGAGAAAGCCAGAGCGGATGCCTCGTGTTGCCATTTAATTGAAGCCGCAGGTTGACCGGCAATTGAATAAGATGGTATTTATTTGAGAAAGTATTGCTTTGTCCTGCCCGATAAAAGCTGTTTGCGGTTGTTGCTTGCTGCAAAACACTATCAAAAATATTGATCGTGGAATCTGTTTTGGTGCCTACCATTGATCTTGCCGACATAAAATGATAATCGACGCCTATGGTAATTGTGAACTTGTCTTTCAATGCTTTTCGAAAATAAATACCGGCACCAACCGACAACCCGCCGTTATACTCTAGTTGGGGAGCAGCCGGTGTGGCAGTGTTTGAGGAAGCGGACGGCGCAACAGAACTACCTAATGGCCCTACGGCAGCACTTTTTTCTGATGCTGTACCCAGTTGTCTGATGTTACCCGATATTCCGGTGTAAACAGTAAACCCTGGCTTCCACTTATTAGCAGCACTTTTTTGGCTGAGTTCCTTTAATGCAGGTTCTTTTGGTGTTCTGTTTAAAGTGTCGTTATTGCTTCCTTTAACCACAAAAGAGGCAGACCTTAATTGCAGACTATCCTTTCCTTCAGCCTTGCCTGGGAGAAGAAATCGATGCGGAGGCAACGGCTTTCTCCCTTCCATTCCTGCAACCGGTTTATTAGTAATGTTTTTGGAAGATGCCGGTACATTTCGTTGCTGTAAGCTGTTGTTCTCTGTGTTAAATCTGTTCGGGGCCTGCGGTTGCGGTTGGCCCAATAAATATTGTTTTGATCCTTTATTAGATAAATCAAGGTTTTTGTAACGTTGCAGTGAAGCAATCTTAGCGTCTGAGGAGAAAGAAGATAGTTTTCTAACCGGTCGCGCAATTGTTTTTACTGCCTGTTTTTTAGCCAACAAAATTTTCACCCGTCCCCTTGAGGTCGTAGTTTTTTTAACTGTCGCCATCTTCCCATTAACGTTATCATCTGTATGTTTAACAGGGTAACTCGTCTTTGTCAAAGCCTTATTGCCTTGACTAAGAAAAAATAAGGCAGAAGCGCCTCCCATTATCATTAACCCCGCAAGCAGCCAAAAGATCAATAGCCGCCTGCGCTTTTTTTTGCTAATCCGGCTTTGCACTTTTTGCCACACAGCCACATCTGGAAACACCGAAAAGTTCTCCATCTGCTTCTGAAGTCCTTTTTCAAATTCATTTTCTTGCATACACCTTATTTTTATTTCCGGATGTATTTGTAATCCAGCTAATGAGTAAATTTCTTGCCCTCATATATTGAGATCGTGAAGTGTTTTCGCTGATGCCTAAAATCTGCCCGATCTCTACATGAGAAAAACCTTCTATCGCATACAGGTTAAAAATTGCCTGGTAGCCTGTTGGCAGTTGCCTAATTAATTCCGCCAGTTCCTTTGCCTGTAAAAGAACTTCCGGGTCTTCGCAGGATATTGCCGCCAGGTCTGTTTTATCGAATAATAATTCATGCTGATATTTCTGACTTTTCTTAAGATAGTTAAGTGCAGTATTCACCATAATCCTTCTGATCCAGGCACCCAATTCACCTTGCCTGTTGTATTGATTAAGGAATGTAAACACTCTCACAAATCCTTCCTGGAGCACATCTTCAGCGTCCTGCAAACTCTTTGTGTAGCGGTAGCAAACGCCAAGCATTGTTGGCGCAAATTCTTCATAAAGCTGCTTTTGAGCTGCAGTTTTTCCCTTTAAACAATTTTTTACTAATGCCTGGTAGTCCGTCATTTTGCTAATTCACCAGGTTGACATAGGATTATTAGCTGTCGTTGCACGAGAAAGAAAAAATATTGAACGCTTATTTTTAAAAAAAATAATTGTGTTAGATGGCCTCTGCCAAATAAAACTTTATCATTTATTCAGAAAAGAGCTTAATCTCCCTGATGATAAAGTTGCGGCCTTTGTTTCTGCGGTGGAAGAAGTGGTTGTGCAGGAGTTTAGGAATGAAAAACAAGCGATATCGACCAAAGAAGATATTCAGAACTTAAAAGATAGCATCCATAGGCTGGAATTGAAAATAGAGCAATCAAAGGGGAATATTTATAAAGCCCTGTTTGTAAGTGGAATTGTTCAACTTCTGGCAATACTCAGTGGTGTTTTAGCTATCGCAAAATATATCCAGTAATCTATCGGTCGTCTATGAACCATTTACGGTTCCATTGTAAATGCGACAATACAAGTGGTTCTATTCCTCAACGACTTTTTTCAAATTATCCAGCGACTTTTCCATTGCAGGGCTCATGAATTTATCTGAAACTATTGAAGCAAATTTTTCCCACGGATACCAACGGGTATGTTGGATAAAATGCCATTGAACGGTAATGAGAGAAGAATTATTTTGTCTAAAAAAATTAAATTCACTTTCTAACACCTTGCTTCCAGATACCCAGTGGGATTTGATGGTTTGTGAATTTGTCTCGGTGATGGTAATAGTCGTTTTGTTAATCGTTACCATCGCCCCTTTACCAACAGTTGTGTTACCAAAAGTGGTATGGAGAGAATCGTATCCGGCAAACCACTCTTTCCATTTAGCCAAATTATTTAGATAAATATAAACCGAGTCTGAAGGTGCATTTATATTAATGGCGCGGGAAATATTGATAGTAGAGGGCAACAAAAGTGAAATAGCAGTTACCAACAAAAAAAGCAAAATCGCACTGATCAATCCAAGCTTCATCATTCTCATATTATTCCCACTTAAACACTTTAATAGCCACCGCGTATACTACCACCGTCCAAAGGGCAAGAACACCTAATTGAGTCAGGCAATCACTTAAATGTGCCCCTTCGAAAGCAATCTTTCGCATGGCATCGTTGAAGTGTGTTAAGGGGAGTACCTTACAAATAGGTTGAAGCCAGGAAGGAAATACGTCGATTGAAAAAAAGGTTCCTGCAAGTAAGAATTGTGGCAAGGTAACAATGTTAGCCAGAGGCGGAATAGTGCTCTCCGTTTTAGCAATGCCGCTAACGATAAACCCAAAACCCATAAACAGAATTAGTGCAATGAAGCATAGTACCATTATTTCCAAAAACGTTTCTACACCATGTACCAGAGTATAATGAAATGCAAAACGACCGATTAAAATAATGATGACTGCAGTTGACAATTGGAAAATAACACGGCTTAAAGCCTCGCCAAGAATGATGTAGGGGCGTTGTATTGGTGTTGCATAAAACCTTTTTAATACCAGTTGCTGCCTTAAATTAAAAAAAAGAAACGCCACGCCAAAAACGCCTGCGCTCAACAGCGAAAACCCCAGCTGACCAGGCAGAATGAAGTCAATGGTTCGGTAAGTTCTACCAGGGATTTTTTGAATATTTTCGTTGATTTTAGCAAAGGTTGGAGTATTGGGATAAGCCTTTTTATCAATCGTTGTGATGATAGCGCTGATAATAGATTTTAGAACCTGCAGGTTTTGAGGATTAACAGATTCAGAGCTTTTAAGGTCAATAATATAAGGAGGGGTTTGTGCTGCATTTTTTTGAATATTGACGATCGCAGTTAATCGTCCCTTTTCAAGGTCTTCCTTTAATTCAACAGGTCCTTTATTGATGATTTTTATTCCCGGTACACTTTTCAATGCTAGAAAAACAGGATTGATGGTGTCGGCGGTTTTGTCAACAGCTATGCTAAAAGACACCTTGCCGCCGCCACCAATAAAACCAAAAACAAGTATAAATATCAGGGGAAATGCAAGGCTAAAGACAACTGTTGAAGGACTTCTTAAAATGGCTTTTAAACTTGCTTTAGTTATTGCCAGCATTGCCTTATGCTGGTTGTATTCTACTTTCATAAATCAATTAAGACCGCAAATCTATTTCAATATATTCAACCTTTAGCGGTACAGTTAATAACCTTACTGCCCAGTCGTGTCAACGCTTGCCCGCATAATACACTTAGTTGAGTTAACACCTTGATATTGTATCACCTGATCGTCAATTCAAACGGTAAACGGGTTTGAGGAACGGACATCATGCCACGGATATTTTGCAATTGCTTTAAAATGACATATTGCTCCTCGCCTATCTCTTCTTTAATTGCCTTTACTCTAACTTCTTCGGCAGCATTGTTATTCAAATACTTTTCGATCAGCGTTTTCTTTTCGGGATATTCTTTTAACTGCCACGAACTTAGCTTTGCCATACGCGCAGCACATCTGACTGCGTCATTAATGTTTCCCAACTTATCTACCAGCCCTATCGTTAGCGCGCGCTGCCCGGTCCACACCCTTCCCTGTGCTATACTGTCTACTATTTGCAAGGGCAATCTTCTGCCCTCAGCTACCCTGCTTTTAAATGTATAATAAATGGTGTCAATTGTATTTTGTATGAACTGTTTTTCCGCAGGATTTAAAGGTCTTGTAACTGAAGGCATGTCGGCAAAGGGGCCTGTTTTTACTCCGTCGAAAGTTATTCCAAGTTTTTTATTCATAAACTTCTGCAGGTTAGGAATGATGCCAAATACACCAATTGAACCGGTAATCGTATTTGGCTCAGCAAAAATGCTATCGGCATTGCAAGAGATATAATATCCACCAGATGCAGCTACGTCGCCAAAACTAACCACCACCGGTTTTGCTTTTTTTGCCAGCGTAATTTCGCGCCATATTTCTTCGCTTGCCAACGCACTACCCCCGGGAGAGTTTACCCGAAAAACAATTGCTTTAATATTCTTATCAAGCCTTGCTTTTCTTATCAGGTTTCTATAGGTATCTGAACCTATTTCGTGGTCTTTACCCTTGCCGTCAGTAATTTCACCTTCCGCATAAATAATTGCAATCCGGCTTCCTTCGTTTTGAGTAAAGTTTGCTGCTTTTGAATACTTGCCGAGGCTAACAAAGTTAATCTTGTGGGTAGAATCAATCTGAATGCGTTGGATAATTTCATTCTTCACCTCGTCATCATATTTTATACCATCAATCAAATTGTATTTTACTGCTTCAGACGCTGTTTGTATCGCTCCAGTATTTGCCAGGGCGTGCAGCTTTGCGGTATCCAACTTACTTTTGTCCTGTGCAGATAATAAAATTCGGCTGTACAAGTCATTGAGGTATACCGAGGTTTGTAATTTGTTTGGTTCAGTCATTTGATAAGCGCGAAGAGGCTCTGTGGCGCTTTTAAACTTACCTGCATAAAAAATCTGAGGTTCAATTTCCAGCTTATCTAATGCGCCTTTTAAAAAAAACAAAGTCGTTTCCAGTCCACGCCAGTCTACGGTTCCTTTGGGGTTGCAATACAATTTATCAGCAGCACTGGCCACGTAGTATGCTTTTTGACTGATTACATCACCAAAAGCAATAATAAATTTTCTGCTTTTTTTAAAATCGAGTAAGGCATTCCTGATTTCTTCACTTGCTGCAAAGCCATTAGCATTCTCATCGGCTTTTACATAAATCCCCTTTATGGCGCTATCGCCTTTGGCGTACTCAATCATCCTGACAACATCGTACAGCCCCGGAACGTTCTCGTCTGCATTTCCCCTAATGAAATTGAGGGGGTCATCTTCCTTTTGTTCTTTGTATTGTTTTGTCAGGTCAACAATTAAAACTGCCTTGCTTCCAATTTCCGGCTTGTCGCCCGATGTTGCACTGGCAACCATACCTATTACTATCAACACTACAATTAAAACGAATATGATAAGTGACAGCAATGAAGCAAAAAATATTTTAAAGAAACTTCTCATTATAATTAGTGATTAAGGGCACAATTTAAAGATATTTGAACGGCTTAACCGATAGGATTTTTATGAATGACATTTATTTACTTACCGGCGGAAACATGGGCAATCGTTTGCATCATCTGCAAAGTGCTTTCGCATTAATAGAAAAAAACGCCGGTAGAGTTGTAACACGATCATCTATTTATGAAACCGCCCCCTGGGGCAACAGTCTACAAGAACCTTTTTTAAACCAGGTACTTTCTATTTCCTCTACGCTAGACCCATACGATCTTTTACTCCAATTGTTATCTATTGAATTGGAGTTAGGGAGAAAACGAAGGGAAAAGATGGGTCCGCGTGTGATAGATATTGACATCTTGCTTTACGCAGATCAAATTATTTCTCAAGCTGACTTAATTGTACCACATCCCCGGATGGCCGAGCGTCGGTTTGTATTAATACCACTGAATGAGATTGCTCCGAACTTTATGCACCCAGTACTGCATAAAACCATTAATGAGTTATTAAAAGCTTGCCCCGACCGTCTTGAAGTGATCAAGTGCCAACAGGGGATCTGAGTAACTATTTTACTGCCGCTATTGCTAACGCATCAATTATAAAAAAGAACTTTTCAACATCTTCTACTTTCCTTGTTTATAACCTCTTCTGCCATTTTTCGCGCCTTATATGATTTTGCTGTACGTTTGGCTCCTTTAGCCGGAAGCAGTACATGAAGTATAAATTTGTTACAATAGAAGGAAATATTGGTGCAGGAAAAACAACGCTTGCACAACTGCTTTCAAAAAAACTGGATGCAAGATTAATTTTGGAAGAGTTTGCAGATAACCCTTTTTTGCCTAAATTTTACGAAAACCCGTCACAATACGCTTTTCCGCTGGAGTTGTTTTTTATGGCCGAGCGATATAAGCAATTAAAAGACTTATTGCACACTGAAGATCTTTTTCACAGTACAACGGTAAGTGACTATTTATTTACTAAATGTCTGCTTTTTGCAAAAGTGAACCTCGGCGAACAAGAGTTTCATCTATATCAAAAACTGTTCGACATTATTCACCAGCAACTCATACAGCCCGATATTCTTATATATCTTCATGCCCCGGTAAAGAAATTGCAGGAGAACATAAAAAAGAGACAGCGGCCGTTTGAACAGTCGATACCTGATAACTACCTGTTTAACATACAGCAAACCTATACCAGTTATATTAAACAACACAACCTTAAAACCCTTATTGTAGATGCATCAAATGCCGATTTTATTGACAATGAAAAACATGTTGAAGTCATTTTAGATGCCCTTCAGCGTGACTATACAATTGGTCAGCATTACATTACTTTACCTTAAAGGAATATTTTGAGCGATATAACTATTGAGCGCCAAAGCCCTTTTGTTGCTGTTAAAATACCTGAATACCGAAACCTGCTAATTGGGCGTTTTTGCTTTGTAATGGCGCTTCGCATGCTTGGAACCCTTGTAGGCTGGTGGATGTATGAATTAACAAACGCCCCTTTTGCTATCGGTCTGATCGGTTTAGCCGAAGTAGTTCCAGCCTTAACGCTTGCCTTATATGCAGGC
>JALYZZ010000276.1 GCA_030948675.1 Bacteroidota bacterium
GTTCAACCCTGATTTCTGCATTTTTTAATTGCATTCTAACTTCCTCTGCATACTCAATAAATTTGTCGCTTATCGGCAATATCATTACTTGCGTCGGAGCCAGCCACAAAGGAAACTTGCCGGCGCAATGCTCAATTAACACAGCTATAAATCTCTCCATTGATCCAAAGGGTGCACGGTGTATCATTACCGGCCGGTGTTTGGCATTGTCTTCGCCTGTGTAGGTAAGGTCGAACCTTTCCGGTAAATTGTAATCTACCTGTATGGTACCCAACTGCCACTTACGACCAATGGCATCCTTTACCATGAAATCAAGTTTTGGGCCATAAAAAGCTGCTTCACCATATTCTACCACAGTCGATAGTCCTTTTTCGGCAGATGCTTCAATAATAGCCTGCTCAGCAATTTCCCAATTTTCGTCTGTACCTATGTATTTAGCCCTGTCTGTTTTGTCTCTTAATGAAATTTGAGCGGTATAATCATTAAAACTCAATGATTCGAACACATATAAAACAAGGTCAATTACTTTTTTAAATTCATCTTTCACCTGATCGGGACGGCAAAAGAGATGTGCATCATCCTGAGTGAAGCCTCGAACACGGGTTAAGCCATGCAGCTCACCATGTTGTTCGTACCGGTATACTGTTCCAAACTCTGCTAAGCGAAGAGGCAAATCTTTATAACTTCTTGGAATGGCTTTGTAAATTTCACAATGATGGGGGCAGTTCATTGGTTTCAGAAAGAATTCCTCGCCTTCCTGCGGCGTTCTAATTGGCTGGAAGCTGTCTTTACCATATTTCTCATAATGGCCGCTGGTAACATATAAATTTTTATGACCAATATGTGGGGTTATCACCGGAAGATAACCTGATTCTATTTGCGCCTTTTGAAGAAATTGTTGTAACCTTTCTCTTAACATAGCTCCTTTTGGCAGCCAAAGTGGCAAGCCAAGCCCTACTCTTTCAGAAAATGTAAAAAGCTCCAGTTCTTTACCCAATTTGCGGTGATCCCTTTTTTTTGCCTCTTCCAGCAATGTCACGTATTCATCCAACTCTTTTTGATTAGGATAGGCAACTCCATATATACGGGTTAGCATTTTCCTCTTTTCATCTCCACGCCAATATGCACCCGCTATGTTGGTAAGCTTAACAGCCTTTATAAAGCTAGTGTTAGGAATGTGCGGACCACGACATAAGTCAGTAAAATTTCCTTGTGTATAGAAAGTGATTTCGCCGTCGCTGAGGCCCTCGATTAACTCAAGTTTGTATTCGTCTCCCTTTTCTGTGAAGTATTTTACTGCATCCGCTTTGCTTACTTCTTTGCGCTGGTAACTGGAATTGTTCTTTGCTAACTCAGCCATTTTTACTTCCAGCTTTCTCAGATCATCTTCGGCTATTTGCCGGTCGCCAGGGTCAATGTCGTAATAAAATCCTTTTTCAATGGCTGGGCCAATTCCCAGTTTTACGCCCGGAAATACCACCTCCAAAGCCTCTGCCATCAAGTGGGCCGACGAATGCCAAAATGTTGACTTTCCATCAACGTCATTCCAGGTTAGCAGTTGTAATGATGCGTCATTAGTTATAGGCCGCGACAGATCCCACACCTGCCCATTTACTTTGGCAGCTAACACTTTACGTGCAAGGCCTTCACTAACTGATTTGGCAACATCCATTGCTGACGTGCCGTTTTCATATTGCCTCACTGCACCATCCGGAAAAGTAACATTGATCATAAAGGAATTACAATTTTAAAAACGAGTGCAAATGTAACAAACAATCGGGAGAGGACAGTAAAGACACCGGCGTTTAATTACACGGCTAAAACCAGCATTTTATAAAAAAACAACATCTATAAAAGAGATGCAAAAAAATGAAATCGTAAATCTTTACATTTGCGCATATTTTACATTCTGAAGTATTGCAGGTATGAAGAAAATAGAACTGGAAATTGTAGCACTATCACACAGCATCACCCAAACGCATTCCTATGCGGTCGTTTTGGGTGAAGTAAATGGTCTTCGCCGCTTACCCATTGTAATAGGTGGATTTGAGGCACAGGCAATTGCTGTAGCGCTCGAACGGATGCAGCCAAGCCGGCCCTTGACACATGACCTGCTTAAAAATTTTATGAATGCTTTCAACGTAGATCTTCAGGAAATTGTAATCAGCGATTTACAGGAAGGAATCTTTTACTCAAAATTGGTTTGCATTAACGAACACGACACTATTGAAATTGATAGCCGAACGAGTGACGCACTTGCTTTAGCTGTGCGCTTTGGTTGTCCTGTTTATACTTACGACCACATACTTGAAAGCGCTGGCATTTTAATGGAAGATTCAGGATCTACAAAGAAAAAAACAACGGCACCATCTGCTGAACCCGGAAGCCGTGATGACTTGAGCGGTCTCAGCATTGAAGAACTAAACAACCTGCTTAACGAGGTGCTGGAACAAGAAGATTATATAAGGGCTATCTCTATACGTGATGAGCTAAAAAAGAGAAAGAAGTAAAGAGGCAGTTGCTAGTTGATAGTCTGGACTGTTTGCATGAAAACAATGTCAAGTAAATTGATTATAATATTGAATGTAAGGGGTGGCAGATAAAAGCCACCAGTTTAAAACCAGCATATCTTTTCATAGCATCATCGTTGCGACGCTCCTTTTATCAGGATAACTTCTTTTGTGCGTTAGCATTGTTATTCTAATCCTATTTATCCACCTGTTATTCCCAGTAGTAAAAGAGCTTTAGCTAACTGTACTTTCATATTATCCTTTCAACAAATAATCAAAAGCGCTAATGGTTCTTTTTCCAAATTGCAAAATCAATCTCGGTTTAAATGTCATCAGAAAAAGAACCGACGGGTACCACGACCTTGAAACTGTTTTTTATCCTGTTGCAGTAAAGGATGCACTGGAAGTTATTGAATCTCATAAATTTAATTTTCAGCTTACAGGTTTGCCGGTAAGCGGTACTAGTGAGAGCAATTTGTGTGTGAAAGCCTATGATCTACTAAAGGAAGATTTTCCCGATTTACCTCCTGTAAGTATTCATTTGCACAAAACTATTGCCATGGGCGCAGGACTTGGCGGCGGTAGCGCTGATGGTGCTTTTATGCTTGCTGCGCTCAATAAAAAGTTTCAACTACATCTGTCAGACGAAGAACTGCTGCGGTATGCTTCACGACTCGGCAGCGACTGCCCGTTTTTTATCATTAATAAACCTTGCTTTGCAACTGGCCGCGGAGAGCACCTTTCTCAAATACAATTAGATTTGTCAGCCTATAAAAAAGTTTTAATAAATCCACAAGTTCATGTTTCAACCAGGGACGCATTTTCAAAACTTTCTCCTTCACTTCCACTTAAGCGCATTGAACAAATTATTTTTCAGCCGGTAGAAACATGGAAAAATGAACTGAAGAATGATTTCGAAGACAGTGTATTTCAACTTCATCCGGCTATTAAAGAAGTAAAAGAAGCACTGTATGCAAAAGGTGCACTTTACGCATCCATGACCGGATCCGGAAGTACCGTATATGGTATCTTTAGAGTTGAGACTAATATAGACTTATCCTTTAATAAAGATTATAAGTGTACGATTGTTTGAAAATGAAGATTAGCTGATTACGCACTTACTTCAATATTTAAACATGGTTGCATCCCATTCCCCGGCTGCAGCGTGCGACGCATCAGGTGTTTGAAAGTGATGTGAAGCCCGCCCCCAAAATACTTCCTCCATTAGCTTCCCGTCATCAATATTTTACGTACGTCCAAGCGATTGCTTCCAATAAAGTACAAAAAGTAAACTCCGGCAGTAAGATGTAGATTTTGCCTGAACAAACTCGCTCCGGCTGGGACTATATAATAAGCAACCTCTCTTCCATTTACGTCAATGAGCCTTATAGAATTATAAGTATTTGGAGGCATGCGAATGGATATAGTATTGGTAACAGGATTTGGATATACAGTGATTTGATCGACCGGCTGAGGTGCAGTGGATATACCTTCTTTAATAATGCCTTGACCTTTCAATACCCAGTTATTTGGATCGACCTGAACTCCAGTAGGTTTTTTGGTGTAATAAAAAGCAAAAGTCTGGTCTTTGGAAGTCGGGTTTAATCTAATAATTGTGTCGCCCTGTTGAGATAGAATTTTACACTCGAGCAACCCGGCAAAAAAGGGAGTAACCGCAGGCGCAGACGTAGTCTGATTTATTTGAAGCACCAGCGTATCGTCACCGTGCTTTAAATAGGTTACGTTGTAAATCGGGTAGCCTTCACCATATATTTTTTGATTGAAAAAATCCGTGAACTTCTTTCCGCTAACCTGTTCGGCAATCGCTTTGAAGTCGGCGGTTACAGCAAATGAATTGGCAAATTGCTGCTGGTATTTTTTAAGTGTATTGAAAAACAGGGTATCGCTTTGCATTTCAAACCGCAGGTTGTGGAGAGCGGTGGCGCCTTTTGCATAACTAAGGCTGTAATTGAAGATGCGAGACTCATTATATGCATCAACCGGCGGCACAAAAACACTCCCTGCCGGTGAAGACAACGCATTGTTTTGAAAATCAATCATTGTTTGTGCTGCAGTCGAAGGAAAAAGCGTTGGCAGTGCCTCTATCATCAAATACTGACTATAAGTGGCGAAACTCTCGTTTACCCATACGTCGCTCCAGCTACCACAGGTGACGTTGTCACCAAACCACTGGTGCGCAAGTTCATGAGCCACGAGTTGCTCATCAAAATTCTTAAGGGTCGTCATAGTTGCATGTTCCATTCCCCCGCCTATATCTGCTTGTGAGTGACCGTACTTTTCTTTGTAGAAAGGGTAGAGTCCGAACAACTCGCTAAACTTCTCAATAAACCTGGGTGTCTTGTCGAGCCTGGCTTTATTCTGATTGAAAAAAGTGGTGTTATTATAAATCATATGTTGAACCAAAATAGAGTCAGGAGCAATGGCTGCAGGC
>JALYZZ010000528.1 GCA_030948675.1 Bacteroidota bacterium
GGTGCTTTGTAATAAGCCCCGGTCCGTATATTTTCAGTTTCCCATTGTATTCCAACAGGAAAATAAGATCCTGAAGCTGTCTGAACAAGCCCCACGTAATAGTCTACATTCGTTAAAGATTGTGGTACTGCAAAATAAAAATGATGATAATTGTTAATAGTAGCAGAGTCGGGTGTAAAACTTTCTGACTGGCTTAAAATTTTACCGGCTGTATCTACAAAAACGGCTGACACTGTCTTTCCTTTGGCATCCGCTGAAAGAAAAATTCTTGTTCCCATGACAGCGCCGCAGCCAGTCATGTGATATTTTGCAAGAATAAGACCTGCTCCCGCTCCCAGTCCTCCTCCGCTTATACTTGAGCTAATATCATCATACCCAACGAAAGAAGGATTGACTTTCTGAATATAATAATTCGTGTTGTTTCCTGTCACTGTTTCATACGCTTGTGCAGGTACAGAAACAATTAAAGAGTCTGTTGCCAATACCGTTGGATGCCAACCCTTGAAGTTGATGATTGCTGAAGTACCCGCTGCAACTGAAAGGGTTTGAGTATTTGTGTATTTTAAATTATTAGCAGTATCCTTCACACTAAGGGTAACAGGTAGCGAGCGGGCTGTTTTCGAATAATTAACAACACGTGCCGATATTGAAGAGCTGTCGTTATAGCCTCTTGCATAATTACCAAGCGCATATACTGCACTCACCTCTACGCTATCTTTTAGTGTAGAAGAACCGAACAGGGTTTCAGGCCGAAAGAAAGTAGCATCGAGAATGCTGCTTTGTCCCTTCGCACTTGTGTCTAAGATGGCGGCTGTACTTTTTATAACGTCCTTTTCCACCCGGGCGAAAGCCGCGTTCAAGGTACGCAATGTACCTTTATCCCTCGTATGTTCAAACGCTACATAGACGCCGGCACCAGTATAAACAAACGAAGAACCACCTGAGAAATCGTGCATATAAACACCGGTTATTTTTGGAATGATAAGCGTGTCAGTACTTACCAATGTCATCGGTGTAATAGCGTTGCTCCAGGATATCGTTTCCATGATCCTGTATCGCAATTTATAACTGCCCGCGGTTAAGCCGTTCCATTTAAATTTAACTCCGGTTGCGGAAACAGAGTCGATCGTCAATGAAGTAGGTGCATAACAGACTACTGTACCTGTGGTTGTAAAAGGAGTGCCGTAGACGTAAGCTCCCGTACCGGCGCTACATGCAGTGCGGATACGCCACTCGTAGGTTGTACCCGCAACAAGGCCGTGGTTTAAAGTTATGGAGCTGCTAAACGAGATAGAACTGCTCCATTGGCTATAGCCCTGCCGGCGATACTGAATATCGTACCGGGTAGCACCCGAAACAGCTGTCCATGATAGCGTTTTAGATGTATCATTTCCGCTTCCGTTTGTTAAACCCGACGGTGCCGTCGCACAATCTATATTGCTTTCGGTAGAAAAAGACGTATTAACAGCAGTGGAAGAGTCGTTGCTGCATTTTGACCAGACTTTCCATTGATATGTTTGTCCGGGTAATAATGAAGATGCAGTATAGGAAGTAGACGTGGTGCTGTCCCGGATCCAACTCACAACATCGCTACGACTGTACATCACATAATATTTGCTTACTGTGAATGCAGGCGCTGTCCATTGAAATTGTGCGGAAGTTGCTGTAATATTTTGAGTAGATAATGAAGTAGGCTGAGGACAATTACCAAGATCTTTATTGGAAAACGCAGCATTAGCTGTATCGAACGCAGCACTGGTGCAAACAGGAATTACCTGCCATTGATAGCGGCCCGCATGCAGCCCCGTAGCTGTGTATGAAGTGCCTGTTACAGAAACTGACGTCCATGCAGTATCGAGCCTGGTTTGAGTGTCTGTAGTATTTTGAAGATAAACTTTAAACGCCCCCAGGGTTGTATCATTTTGAGCCACAGCCAGCCGAAACCCAATAGCATTTACCGACATCCCGCTATCCCAACCCGCCGCCTTCATTTCAGAGGGAGTAATAAGGTAAAATTGCCTTTGGTATCTTGTTCCTCCCTGCGGCGAAATTTCTTTAGAAATATTATCATTTGCAGGCAGAACGACTTTATTCTGTGCCTGTAAATGAGAAAAGCTAAGCAAAAAGGCAAGAGCCATCAGGAAGCTGAACGAAGCTTTCCTTGTATTGATAAGCATAATATTTTGTTTAATGCTGGTAGGAAGAATGAGCCCACAACTGAATGGGGGCTCATAATGAAAACTTCAGATTGTAAAGGCCTTAATTTTTTGAAAGCTTTTTATTTGACTCTTCGTGGTAGTGAACGGCATTCTTCATCTTTTCCTTCACTTGATTTACCATGGATGCTTTGTATCCATTTTCAGATTTGATCTTTTTCCAGAAAGGATGTTCATTGTATTTTCCACCTCCTTCTACAAAAACTTTTTCTGCCATCACAAACATTTCTTCAACCTGCTCATTGGTAATTGGATGGTATACTATCGTGCTTGGGTCTGGCATAATCATATTTGATGGAAGACTGCTGGCTTGCGTTGTCGACTTAACTGTTTGTGTTGTCGCAACAACTACATCTCCTTTTACACTTACAGTTTCTTTTATACCTGCAGCTTCTTTAAAACCAGGTACCAGTTTCGCAAGTATGTTGTTGGTTTGTTGCCCCTGGGCTTTCAAAGCATTGATTTCATCCTGCTGGCTCTTTATTAAAGTCTGCTGCTCTTGCAACACATTAGCCAAATCGTTGTGATTAAGGCCTACAGCTACATTCACTAAACTAATTCCTTTTCCTGTAGATGAAGACCACGCAACACCAACGATCTTTTTGTAGTGCTCCATCTGCATTTTTGCAGGATTGATGGCCACTCCAAAACCGTCGCCGAGACCGTCGGTAACTATATAATCACCTTTCTCTACATTACCCAAAACATATACCGGCACCTGTCCCATAAAGGCTACTTTTTCATAATCCTTTTCAGAACCTTCTTTTGGCATGTTACCCAATACAATAGGCTTGAATGATATTACAAACAATTGTGCGGCATTATCTGTGTTCTTTGAGATTTTACCATCACGCATAGCTATGATGTCACCTGGTTTAAAAACTTCGGAAGGATTCAGTTTTGGAATCCACTCAGCATAATCCCCTGAGCCGGACTCGTAAGAGACGCCAACATTATCTTGTTTATCTTTTATGTAGAGCGCTAATTCGGCAGCAGTTGCGGCAACATTAGCAGCAGCAACAGCCACGTTGGCTATTTTTAGTATTAGGTTGCTACCTGCCTCAATGATCAGAGAAGGAATGGGAGCGGTAAAGCAGGCGCCAAGGCCGACACAACCAGTAGATGATGTTGATGCTGCTACTACCTTCACGCCGCCTTCTACCGACTCGGCAACAGCGATGGCCGCTTCTGCTACCTGG
>JALYZZ010000473.1 GCA_030948675.1 Bacteroidota bacterium
GATCTTACTACTAATGCCCAGGAAAGCTATTCAGGTATCAGGGTTATAAAATCTTTCGTGCAGGAAAAGGCAATGTTTGGTTTTTTTGAAAAGAACAGTGAAGATTATAAAAACAATGCAATAGGCCTTGCGAAAGTAGAGTCAATCTATTTTCCCAGCATGGCTCTGATGATCGGCTTAAGCACAATTATTACAATACTAGTAGGTGGAATACAGGCGCTGCACGATACTGCCAGAGTGGGGGTGATTGTAGAGTTTGTAATCTATATTAATATGTTGCAGTTTCCTGTAAGTGCTATTGGCTGGGTTGCCAGTATGATACAAAGGGCATCTGCATCTCAAAAAAGGTTAAACGAGTTTTTAGAGACAGTACCAACGATAGCTGATAAAGGACGAGCAATTGAACAGGTAAAAGGAGACATTTTCTTTAATGGGGTCGATTTTATTTATCCACACACAGGTATTCATGCGATCAAAAATTTTACGCTTACAATAAAAGCAGGTGAAAAAGTATTGATCCTTGGCAAGACAGGTTCAGGTAAATCTACTATTGCCCAGCTATTGCTGCGCTTTTATAATCCACAAAAAGGTAAAATAACAATTGGCAATATCCCCATTGAAGCGTACTTAGTAAAAAAATTACGAGAGCAAATAAGCTATGTTCCACAAGATGTTTTTCTGTTTAGCGAAACAGTTGCCAATAACATTAGTTTTGGTTTGGAGCCTGTTGATGAACAGCGAGAAATCATAACTAAAGCTGCGAGGCAGGCAAGTGTCGATAAGGAAATTTTGCAGTTTGCAAATAGTTATGAAACCATGGTGGGGGAGAGAGGTGTAACACTTAGCGGCGGGCAAAAACAAAGAATATCTATAGCAAGGGGATTAATAAAACAGCCTGAAATAGTAGTTTTTGATGATTGCCTCAGCGCGGTAGATACCGCAACTGAAAATACAATTATTTCTAATTTATATCAATACCTGCAAGACAAGACCGCCATCATTATTACTCATCGCATCTTTACCTTATTAAGATTTGATCAGATAGTGGTACTTGAAGACGGCACCATAACTGAGCAGGGAACCCATGATGAACTAATGATGAAGAATGGTTATTATGCAGAGTTGTATCGTTTGCAGACAGTGCAGGCACATAACGAATAATAATAGCGTTATCTACTTAAGAAGTAATTAATTTTTTCTACTTTTCTTTAAAAATTTCGCTAATTGAAAAGTAATTATATATTTGTGTATCATTGTTTTTAATGAACTCTTAACAAAAACCAACAACTGTGGCGTACGAAAGCAACGAACAAAAAATTGAAAGTGTATACAGCAAAAGAATCCGCGCCGGGAAAAGAAGAACTTATTTTTTTGACGTAAGGGCTACCCGTAGCAATGACTATTTCCTAACCATTACAGAGAGCCGCAAACGGTTTAACGACAATGGTTACGACAGACATAAGATCTTTTTGTACAAAGAAGATTTCAATAAGTTTATTAAAGCTTTAAACGAGGCGGTAGATTATGTAAAGACAGATCTAATGCCAAACTTCGATTTTGATGCTTTCAACCACGATAACTACGAAGAAAATCAACCAGTAGCAGAAGCTGCTGTGGTTGAGATGGAACAAGAAGTATCTATACCAACAATGCCAACAGAGTTAAGCGAAGTAGTAACATCAGGGTCTATGCCTTCAGTTAACCATAGTACTGAAGAGGTGGACAAATGGTAGAGTTGGTTTTTTGAGAGTAATAAATATTAAGATATACAAAAAAGCAGGCTCAATTAATTGGGCCTGCTTTTTTGTATTAGTTGATAACTTGACCCACGATTTTTAATCATTACAACCAATCTATTACTTTGCATCTGCCTAGTCGTTCAATTTAATTAACGTTGCCTTTATGTAACTGCTTGCTAACAAAGTAAAAAAAGTAGAGGAGTTTTTCCAGGTAGTAAGTGTTAACAGATAACGTAAAAAGCAGGCTTCTCAACAGAGCCTGCTTTTTACGTTATCTTGATAATGCTGAAATGTGCTGGCTAATCATTCAGCCTGAGGTATTTTTTTACCTGCGCATAATCATTCCAGTCAATACCATTGGCATAACGTCCTCCAGCTTTACCACCCGGAACTAAAATGTACCGGTATTGCAGATAATGATAAGTTCTAATAGTACGGCTACTCATATTTCCATCAGACACCAGGTTAATTTTTTGTATTTGGAAATATGGATTAACAGTGGCACCGGTAACTAAAAAATCTGTAATGGGAAGGGGAGCAACCAATTGATTATTTGCTGAGTCGCTGCCTAGGTTTACGTAAACTTTTATATCGCCTTTATTTATAATTGAGTCAACCAACTGTGGGGCGGGAATTTGAGCAAACCAACCAGTAGTGTCTGCGCCTGTAAAGGTAACGTTGAGCCATGCAGAATAGATGACATTGGCGGTACCTGTAGCCCCGGGGGCACCAGGCGTACCAGGAACACCTGCAGCTCCCGTAGGTCCTGCTGGTCCAGCGGGCCCTGCTGGTCCGGTTGCACCCGCCGGACCATCTTTAGCACATGATGCAAATAAAATTGAAATTGCTAATATTAAAGTGCAATTAATAGAAAAGAGTTTTTGTTTCATGAGCATTAACGTTTTAATTGGTGGTAAACTTATTATTAAATGATTGATTGCACAAATACAATTTAGATACGTTAGGATCGCTGGAAGTTCTGCTTCTGCCACCTTCTAACTACCATTACTACCCGGGGCTATACCAGGAAATCCATGATTTACCGTCTCTTGCACTCACCATGTCATAGCTTATAGCCCCTGTTTGAATTAAATAAAAACCTGAGCCGTCGTTCATCTTGCCAACAGTAGAAATATAAGATGACAAATGGACTACAGGCACATTTCCGAAATCGCCTATATATTGAAATACAACTACCCCTGTGCTGGTAAAAAAGGGAGGTTTGAATGCAGCACCATAGTTCAAGGAGTCATTAATGACAGGCCCAAGAAAATCGATGGTAAGATTACCTTGCGTAACCGCTTTGGGTTCAAAATAGAGAAATCGGTAGCCGGGAATGGAGTTTAGTTTATAAGCGTCTTCTACACCATTTGCATGAAAGCCATTGGGCGAGCCATAATAACTTTTCCTGTTTACTGCATAATTCCACCAGCGAGCTGGTGCATTAACATCCACTTTCAGTGGTTGAGTAACTTCCTTAACCGTTGCTGATGCATTATTTACTGTGCAATTAATTGTTTGAGATGCTGCTACAAAAGTTAAATTATTGATGCTGGAAATCGTTTGATTTCCAACAACGATAGGCTTAGAAAACACTATTCCATTAAGCGTGAGATAGTAGTTGTACACCTTAGAGGTGTCTAACAGATTTCCGGTATTATCCGGTAACATCACCGACGTGGTTGATGGATCAAAATAAAAGTCGAAGGACGAGCCTGCTATAGTAAGTCTCTTGTAATAGGTTTGAATTTTGTTTAGCAAAAGTCCGTTTGCTAATTGTCCGGCGGCAAAAGCTGTCGCTTCTGCCTGTGTCGCTCGTACCAATTGCGCTTTGCTCCCGTTAAATCTTCCTACAAGATTGATGGTGTCAGCAGACGTAGAGTCAAAATAAAATTCAAAATCTGACTGCAATCCTACTCCCGGGTCTCCACCGTTAACAGCAGGGTTTGGGTCTGCAAGAACGTGTATATAAGAGTAGGTGTCGAAGACAAGACTAGGTTGTTGCAGAGCTTTCACCCGATAACTACTTTCTTTAAATGTTACTGCAGAGGTAGAATCGAAACTAGACAACATCTGCACCCTGTTGGAATTATTGAATTTGAAATAGAACGTGTAAGTTCCTCCGCCTTTTGGATTAACTAGTCCTTTCCAGCCATATTGGGCAGTAGAAAGTTTGGTTTGGTATGCTGTAAGCGTGTCCTGCAAACGCTGGTCTGCAGATTTACTGAAAACACTTTGGTCATCTTTTTTACACGCGGAAAATACAGCGGTTGCAAGAATGATTAATATAAATAGTTTTTTCATTTATTGTTAGAGTTAAAAAAGAAGAGAATTAATAGTAAATCTCGTTCTTGCCTGAAGGCTGTAGTAATTTATATTCCATGCCTGTTTAAAGTAACTAACTACAATTGCTTCCTTTTGCCTCAACCTTGCCCTGGCTTTTTCTGCTGTGGTGCCGTTTGCACTTGTACCTGTATAGTTTATTGAATTAACTAATGCATCAAACCAAGGTTTGCCCTGCACTAGCATGATTGATACCATTTCAGCCCAGTCTTCTGCCTTGTCAGATTGTGCATAAGGAGTTATAAAACCGTCTCTCAGTGCTTCGCCATCAGAAATGTTGAGCCAGTCTGAGGTGTATAAACTGGCGCTTGAGGCACTAAAGTCTACCGGAACCTGAACGTTTTGGTCAAGGATATGGGCATACTCGTGATGTATTACATCAAACATTCTTAAAACAACGCCAGTATCTGCAACGGTATAACCAGGCATACCTTTAATCCGAAAATTATTAATATTGCTTAGTACAACTTTTCGTCCGCCCTCTGCAAAACCCTCAACTATTGCACCCCTCTCGTATATGGGGCTTCCTACCAGGATTAAAAATTTGGGGCTAATTTTCTTAAAAAAAGGAGCTCCAGCTTCTATCACGTATGAAGTAACCCATACTTTTTTGATTGCGCTAAGTACAGGTATCACCTGTTC